>JAGWBT010000102.1 GCA_021295755.1 Candidatus Poribacteria bacterium | reverse complement strand
ATCGGCGTAGTTTGCGTCCACGGGATCGCTTTGGGCTCCCCAGTCGTTCCCGAAGAAAATAGGATATTCGTGTGGTCGTGCGGATCACACCCAACTGCGTCAAACCGATCACTATTACTGAGAAATTCCTCCCAAGTTAAATCACCATTGCGCAATTCAATCGGGGGCTCGTCCCCACGGGAAAGCACTATCGCTTTTGGTGCCTTAGCATCGACCACCCTCGCATATAACGGTAACTGTTTTCCAGCACGGCGGATATAATCCTGCGTGAAAATTCCTTTCGCATCTGCAATACGCAAGCGCATCTGGATCTCATCGGGTGCGAAGCTATCCGCGATCGCAATCACGACGCTGCCCGCTTTGATGATACCGAGATAGATTGCAACCGATTCGGGGTGCATCGACATATTTATGGCGATAGGGTCGCCCGGCCGAAAGCCGGCGTTCGCCAAGCCATTCGCAACCCGATTGGTCAGGGCGTTGAGTTCGCCGTAGGTCATCGTCGAAAGTACCGAACCCTCTGACTGAAACACAATCGCGGTGACAGCGCTTGGTGCGTTAAAACAGCTCTCGACGATATTAAGCTGCGCGTCTACGAGCCACTTGGGAAATTCATCTCCTTGAGACAAGTCCACTACTTCGCTAAATTTCTGATGGAATTGAATCCCAAGTCTTTCAATCATCAACCTCCAAAAATCAGTGCGATGGCGTACCGACCATGAATGGAGTGCCTCGTAAGAATCGAGATCTAACTCCCGCATAACCGCCGCAATATTTGTCTTCTCAATTTCATCTTCCGCCGGAAACCAAGCCGGGGCAGCCACTCCCTTCCAGTCGGCAAAAACTGTATTGTGGAGGAGTTGGTGAAGGGCGAACGGGTGATCAGGGGTTAAAACGGTTTGCGAAATTGCCCTCCAACACGCTGCAGCTGGAAGCGACGCGAGTAACGGATTGATGCGCTCTATCAGGCGATCCGATGTGGATTTGTCTAACCCGCATTCGATGAGATTTTCACATGTCAGTTTCTTTGCCGTCACAGGCGGTCTACCTCCCCGTTTACTTGTCCTCTAACGCAGCTAACGCCGCCCTGCCAATCGGGACAATCCCAAATTCTCTGCCTGCCTCCATTAGGGTATCCCAGACATAGGGACCCAACGACTGTGCGCCGATGATGGAAAATGCCGGTAATTTACCGATGTCCCTGCGAATGATTAACTGTGTTGTCTTGGCAAGACTGCTCTGTTTCGCCGTTTCGTTTGGGAACACCGAAGGATGGAAATCCAATCCGCATACCTTACTCAAAAGTTCTTGACTAGCAGGACCAATCACCCGAATCTCCGCTCGTCCGTGTGTTATGTCTGTGACCGTGCCAAACTGTTCAGATGCTTTTAATGTGGTCGTCAACTTTCTCTGTGTGCTAACCTCTCTGCCGGGTGGTGTGCTGATAAAAAAGAGGTCGTTCCGCAAACGATAGATTCCATCGCGTCCTTCGTTGACTTTGAGGGAATCTAGATCAAAGACATCCATCAACACAGATTCTGCTTGATCTCCTTCAAATAACAGTTTCCCATTCGGTGTTTCATCAGCGAGGGCAAGGCTCCCTTGGGCGGCGGCAATTTCCACTTCCGACGTCGTATAAACCTCTGGGATACGCCATCCACGCTGTTCGGTGAAAGTCGCGCCCAAGCGTTGAGCGGTAGAGTGTAAGGGGGTCAATTTGACGGGCGTTTTGGAAGTGCTCACATGCGTAACCTTTCTCCGTCGGGGTCATAAAAGGCACCGTGATGGACACGCGCCTCTGCTAGATGCCCGTCCATACGAATCGTGAAGGAGGCACCGTTCTGAGATGCTATATCTGGCGGCAGCCAACAGAGTCCGATTGACTCCTCAAGGGTCGGACTGAATCGACTGGAGGTGACCCAACCAACAATTTTCAACTGTCCATCTGCTTCGGACTCAACAATCTGTAGCCCTTCATCGGGAACAACATCGGGTTCGACCATTTTGAAGCCTACCAGAAGCTGCTTCAGTCCTTCGGCAGAGATTCGCATCAGGGAAGGTTTTCCCAGAAAGTCAGGCTTATCCAATTTCACCGCCCACGCCATATTGGCAGAGAGCGGGTCAGACATAGCGTCGGTGTCCTGTCCGACGATAATGTGCCCCTTCTCCAATCGCAATATGCGTTGTGCCTCCACGCCAAACGGGGTAATATCAACCTCTTTTCCCGCCTCCATCAGCGCTTCCCAGACGTGCAACGCATAACCGGACGGACAGTGCACTTCATAGGACAACTCACCGGTGAAACCGAGTCGCAACAATTGACACGGTACACCCGCGATCTTGGCGGAACGGATACGCATGTAAGGAAAGGCTCTGTTGGTGAGATTTCGATCTGTCAATTTCTCCAGTACCGCCCGCGATTGGGGACCCGCTAAGTTGAAAGCAGAATAGGTGTCCGTCAGATCAGTTAGGTGTATGCCTTCACCCCATCCCGATTGCAACCACCATTGCAGCCACTCAAAGACCGTTGTTGCACCGGTAGAGGTGGTGGTCATATACCACGTTTCGTCCTGCAGATGTGCGCAGACCCCGTCGTTTAGCACCACACCCTCATCGTTGCACATCGCGCCGTAGCGGACCCGTCCCACACGGAGGTTGTCCCACTGGTTGGTATAGATGCGTTCCAGTAGCTCAGGCACCCCAGGACCGGTAAGCTGCAGTTTTCCCAACGGGCTCACGTCAATAAGGCCGACTCGATTACGTACCCCCAACGCTTCTGCCGCTGGCTTGCCGTAGTGGTTTGGACGCAGCCAAAGCCCCGCGACCATCATCTCTGCGCCGTGGTCGAGGTGCCATTGATGAATCGGAGTCGTCTGTACGGGCTCCATGTTTTGTCCCGCCAAAGCTCCTAGTGTCACCGGCGTGGTGGGCGGTCTCGCAGTGGTGGTGCCGGTCTCCTGCACTGTCCAACCGTTAGCACGGGCACAGAGATGGATGGTGTTCATCGAACACATCGTACCCTGACAGGGTCCCATTGAGATGGTACTGTATCGTTTGAGAAGCTCTATGCTGTTGTAACCTTCCGCAATCGCCGTTTCCACGTCTTCGTCGGTGACATCTTCGCAATAACACACGAATCCCTTCTTTTTGCCGGGCACGCACACCCGATCAGAGCTACGGCGCGGTTCCGGAACACCAGACGACTGTACTGTTAATTCATCGAATTCGCCGAACCCCGTAAAAGCAGCCGCATTCGATCCTGCCTGCTGTGCTTCAGCGATCTGGGAATCAACGGCGTGTGTGCCCGCTGCTCGTCCTACCACATAGATGCCCGGTGGAGTAAACACCGGTACTGTTTCTGCTCGATCTTCATTGTATTCCGATTTTCCGCCCGCCATATACGAAAGTTCAGTAGCAGGTGTCCAACCTATACTCGTCACGATGAGATCGCACTGTAGCGATTGTGCCGTAGCGGGAGAAATTTCGCCTCGTTCGTCGAACCGCGCAATCTGTGCCCCTCTTACTGTGTTTGAACCGAGAGCCTCAAGGATGGTATGCCGATAAAACACCGGAACTCCAGCGCTCGTCAATCCGTCCCGATATGGGCTGGTACAGGTGTTGGGATCACGCTCGTCTACGATCGCTGCTACATTCACCCCCAGTGAGTGAAGGTCGGCGGCTACATCCCATCCATCCTCGTTAGCGGTGACAATCACGACCTGTCTACCGGGCAGGACGCCGAAAAGGTGAAGCAGACGCTGCACAGCACTCCCTAACATAACGCCCGGTAAATCGTTGTTATCAAAAATAAGGGGTGTTTCATAGGCACCGGTTGCCACAACCATTGATTTCGTCCGTATCTTAAACAAACGGGCTTCCTTCACGGCGCAAAGCCAGTTGTCCTGATACCAACCCAGAACACTCGTTTCGGTGAAAACCGTGACATTCGGTTGCCGATTAACTGCTTCTAACAACTCCGGTAAGTCTTTGGACGCTTGCGGGCTTGAGGGAGATTCCAGAGGAACAGTGAAGCGGAGATGCCCTCCGAGGGCTGGATTCTCGTCGAAAAGCAACACCTGGGCACCGGCTTCGGCTGCACTCAATGCCGCACTAATGCCTGCCGGTCCACCACCGACCACGACAACATCGGTATGCAGATATTGCTTGTCAAACTCGCCTAGGGACGTATCGATATCAACCTCGCCCAAACCAGCCGCGTGGCGTAACGTATGTTCGTAGAGGGGCCACAGCTTTTGGGGACGGATGAAAGTCTTATAGTAAAACCCGACCGGCATAAAACGTGATCCCAGTTGCGTCAAGGAAAGCAGATCCCGATTGAGCGAGGGCCAAACGTTCTGCGCTCGGACGTCCATCCCCGCTTCCACAGGTCTGGTACAGGCACGAACATTTGGTTCATCTCCAATCTGCACCAGACAGTTGGGACAGTGCCCGGTGCAACAGAGCAGCCCACGCGGACGATGATACTTAAACGAGCGACTCAAGACTTTAACACCCGCTGCTGTCAGAGCCGAAGCGACAGTATCGCCGGGGTGGGCGGTATACTCTACTCCATCAAAGGTAAATCGAATCGTAGTATTGCGATCAATCACCTCACCTTGCTTCGGCTGAAGTCGATTGAGTGCTGTTGTTAGTTTGTCTTGTTCAGTTCGCATTCATTCTCCGGTTCTACATCTAATAGGAAATAATGAAATTAGCAAAAGCCCTATCACGCATTACGCATTACGTTTTACGTAAAGGTAAGTCTGTATCACCTCATTAGTCCGTGTGTGCCGTTCAGCCAGAAACCATAGACCACAACCGGCGTTATGATGCCACCACTCTGTTTGCGCATCCATGACATTATTGCGCATATAAAGATAGTTTGCCCATTCTGCATCGCTGAGAGCGGAAGGATCTTGGGGACGCGAACCGAGTTCTCCACCAAAGCGGAACTCGCTGACATTTCGATCCCCGCAGTTAGGACAGGTTAAAAGCAACATATTGATCTCCATAAGAAACCGAGTTTTTTCTTGAAAACTCGGTTTCTGTTATAGTGGACCTTAGAATTAATGAGACACTCCAAACCGGTGCGGTTTTCACCCGCACCTACCGGGGGGCGAAAGTGTCTATTTATTTTTAGAATTCACTATAATTGCATCGAGCCAAAGATTTTAACGCAAAGATTTTTTAATATCTTTTCTTTGCGATCCTTGCGACTTTGCGCCCTTGCGTTAAAAATAAAAGCGTTTTATTAGTGCCCCACTGCCGCCGCACCTTTCTCACCAACCAGCTCATTTTCCTCAAAGCGTGATAGACGGAACGGAGCAATGAGGGTTGGGGTCTTACCGGTGGCGATTAACTCTGCCAGAGTTTTGCCGGCGATGGGGGATGCCTTGAATCCGTAGGTGCCCCAACCGACGTCTATCAGAAATCCATTGACAGGTGTGAACCCCATGATTGGGCTGTAGTCGGGAGGCATTTCGCAAATACCAGCCCACTGACGCAGGATACGGACATGACTCAGAGAGGGGAATAGTTCGAGAACATGCCCCGCGATACCCTCGAGGAATGTGAGAGAACCCGCCATCGAATAGGAGGAAAAAGGATCTACGCTTGCCCCCATCACTAACTCTCCCCGATCGGTCTGACTGATATAGACGTGCAGGCTGCCGGAGACAACAACCACATCCAAGAACGGTTTGAGGGGTTCAGTCACACAGGCTTGCAGGGGGATAGTAGTCAGCGGTAGGTTAATTCCTACCATCGCCGTGATTGTCGAAGCCCAACCGGCGGTTGCGTTGAGAACCGTCCCGGTTTTGATGGGACCACGGCTCGTTTCCACACCGGTCAC
This sequence comes from Candidatus Poribacteria bacterium, assembly GCA_021295755.1. Classification (NCBI taxonomy): domain Bacteria; phylum Candidatus Poribacteria; species Candidatus Poribacteria bacterium. The sequence continues at coordinate 44,365 of JAGWBT010000102.1, read as the reverse complement.
TTTTCCGCGCTTGACCTTGATCCCGGTTACCTCTGTGTTTTGATGAATGTGGACGCCGCGTACGTCCGCTTGGTGAGCATAACCCCAAACGACTGCATCGTGGCGAATGATACCGCCGGGTGGATGGTAGAGTGCCGCCAAAATGGGGTAACGGGGATGGTCAGTTACATCGAGATAGGGACAGAGGCTTTTGATCTCATCGGGCCAAATTAAACGCGAATCAACACCTTCGATCTGGTTGACCTCCGCTCGACGCCGCATGGTATTGACCCCACCATCGGTATGCGCGAGGGTCAGGTGGCCCCGTTGGCTGAACATCACATTAAAATTGAGTTCAGCCGACAGTTTTTCGTAGAGTTTGACGCTCTCATCGTAGAAGCGCACACCTTCTGGGGTGAGATAATTGCTGCGGACAATAGCCGTGTTACGACCGCTGCCGCCCGCACCGATGTAACTCTTTTCTAGCACCGCCACATCAGTGATGCCGTGCTCTTTGGCGAGATAGTAGGCGCAGGCAAGCCCGTGTGCACCTCCGCCGATAATAACGACATCGTAGTAATCTTTCAGTTCATGTGAGCGCCACATTCTCGGCGGCGGTCGATCGCCGTTAAAGGCTTGTCGAATGAGTTGGATTGACATCTGTTTTCCGTAGATAGAATTCTGACAGGACGATATGATCGGTTGGCTTCACTGCAACTCGTCTCGGCTACCTGATATCCCCTTTCCGTGATCGCTCCTGTAACTCATATAGCGACACACTTCTCTCTTTGTAGTAAGGAACAGGGAATTCCTTCATCGTAAAGCGTGCCATCTGTGCCTGATGTCCACGGACCAGTCGTGTGTGTGTTTCGACATGACTCGTCATCTCCCCGTAATAGATGGGGAAAGCATCAGCGGCACGGTAACTGAGAATCAGCGTGCGTCGAGAGCGGTTTGAACAGTTGGTAATTGAGGCGTGTGGGGTCATACAATGCATAAAGACCACGGTGCCAGCCTTGCCTTCAACCAATACCGCCTCTGAGCTATTAACTGCTTCTGTAACTCTACCTTGAAAGTACCCTTCACGCGTATGGGCAAGCAGATCTCCTTCGTGCCGACCGGGCAACATCTGTAGACAACCGTTGTCTGCGTCCGCATCATCGAGGTAAAACAGCACAGCGAGCGAATCTCGATTTGTCATCGGATAGTAGGAGAGGTCTTGATGCCATTCCACAACCGAACCGATTTCGGGCGGTTTCATATTGAGTTTGCTGTAGTGGTACAGGAGATTGGGACCTATCAAGCCCTCCACAGCGTCCAGCAATTTTTCGGACTCCGATAATGTCCTGAACAGCGGGTAATAACTGCACGGCTCGTAAAGCCGACGCACCTTTGTCCCGTCTGGGGGTTGATCCGGCTCCATTTCCATCCGCTTGTCGTCGTGGTTTGCGAGCGTGTTGCCACCGATAATCTTCTCGGTTTCTGCGAGCAACTGAGCAACTTCGTCCGCGGTCAAGAAGCCTGGGCAGACGGTGTATCCGTCCTGATGATATTCGGTTATTTGGGAGTTTTTTAACATTACAACCTCCTGTTCGATGCGAATAGTATGGGGAATCTGTGTCTCGTTTGCGCTCGCTGGGTTTGGCTATCACGCTACATAGTCCACGTAAATCGGGCTGCTCCACGCCATCTCCATGTCCGTCTGGACGACCCGTACCCAGTAAGGATTGATGCCGGGGTTTGGCGATGGGTCGGCAAATGAAAATTTAGCCTCGCCAGCCTCCTGTGGCGTGGGAGCCAATGATACTGTCACCCGCCGATTTAACCCGCCGATTTCCAGCGTCACAGGACCTTTCTTCAGTTCAGTCAAGTTGATATTGACCCCCACTTTCTCCGCCGGGGCGTAGGACATCCGCCTAGGCGCACTGATTCCACTTCCCCCGTAGAGCGGTCCTGCAATCACTGAGGTATTTACCACCAACTCTAGTTCTCCATCATTTTCTCCAGTCAGATCACAGGTCACCGAATACCAGCGCAAGCCATAATCTTCCACGTCGAACACCCGGGAGCGTGGACTGTCGAACCGAATCTTGTCTACGTTTGCAACGCGGCGACCAGCGATCCTCAATTTCCCTTCCCAGATTACCCCTGAATAACTACTTTTGCGACTGGCACCTTCCCAGAGAATACGTACACGGTTGCTGTCTACACTGTAATCCGCGGGGTGACTGTAAATGGGTTCTAGTCCCCGAAATAGTTCTACCGATTCAAACGGTGCCGTGCCAGCGATGAACGCGGAAATCTGCGGTTTTTCCGATGTAGTGAATTCTGCTCCCATTGAGTGTCCTGCCGCTTCGGTGTGCATCAAAATCCGGGCTCCCGTTGTTGCGTAGATGCGTCTATCTTTATACGCCGAAAGTACCTCCGAAATCGTCAATTCGGGCGCATATACAGCTGCCAACCCGGCTTTGGCGTAGCGCCGGTGCTGAAAGCCCGGTGTGTCGTTTCCGGGGCGGCCATTGTGACTATCGCTGCCGCCAAAAAAGCCCATCTTGTTCCACTCGAACGTCCCATGGTCGGACGTGACCTCCACTGCTGGCTCCAATGCAGGATCATGGTAGGTCAAATCCGAGTGTTCACCACCAACGTGAGCGGTAATCACTGCATCCGAATTTCGGAAAGCTTCGTAGACATCTTGGATATGATACAGATCCGTGTCAGCGTCCGATTTGTCTTCCAGCCCTGTGTGGTCGGAGCGCCGAATGGATTGGTCATGTCGCCGGAAATACACGTTGTGATGCCCACCCCGGCTCGTATTGGCTGACCACTCGTAACCGGGCAAAGCCACAAACCGTCCGGGTTGATCGTAGACACGTTCTGCCGCCTGTTGTAACGCCCAGTCCCGCTTGGACAGCACATGATCGTTCCGCTGATAGCCTGCGAAATGGATTGCAGCGACGTCCCGGGCGTACTGGAAGAAGTCTGGAATCTTCTCTGCCATCGCTATCTGCCCGCCGTGAGAATCACCCCAGTAAAGATTGTGGCAAGGCTTGGTTTCTTGGCACAACGTTGGATTACTCTGGGCGGTCAACCCGGCTTTTTCATCGACCACTGTCAGTCGGTGAATTCCCGTTTGTGTAACGGTGCACCCTTCAATCCACTGTACCCCCTTATCTGCTGCGCCAAACGCTAGTCGCTCCGTTGGCACCCTCACATTCCCGGACTGAATCGCTACCGTCCCCCGGTATGCCGAGGCAGGATTTCCCCATGCGTCCTCTGCCCTGATTTGGATCTGGAACTGCTCTCCTGCGAGGACCATTGACGGTCCGGTCACTACCAGTTTTTCCGCTGTTCCACCCACGATAATCAAGTACGGCGGCTCAGGCAACGTCACGATGTTTCCATCACCGGCGGTATCCACATCTACCCAGAAATAGTGTCGTGCCTCCTGAAACGTCTGTGACCGGAAGCCCGGCCCGCCCTCGCTCCGATCGCCATAGGTCACGGCCACCTGCTCTCCCGGTTGAAGTGCTCGACCGTTCACTACCAACGTTACCGAAAGCACGCTCTGTACTAGCACACCTATCCGCGCGGCTTGCGGTGCTTCTATCGTCAGGTAATCTGCGCCTGCCGAATCGTCCATCTGTGGCGTCCCCCGATCCGAATCCGAATCAGTGTAAATCCTTATCCGCCCACCCGGTGCTATCCCCTTTTTGCCTGCGGTATAAGTCAGCGTCCATGTCCTGTAACTACCTGCCACCACCTTATCTCGTGGCTCAAGACGCACTTCACCATACAATTGATGAATGTCTGCATTAGACATATTCAATTGCTCCGAGGCATTCATTGTGAATACCGGATTACTGTCATCGACGAGGACCGCCGCTTGTTCTTCAGCCATTAATTACTCCTTATCAACCCTCGCTGCTAGGAATCTCAATTAGGTAGGGGGACACCATTCTTATATCACAATTTGTTGAGGGCGTCAACAGAAAAGCATTATACATCATATCTTTTTGTGTTCTCCTTTTGGGGCGGATATGCTATTATGTTATTCGGTCAACAACCTCCAATCTAATCATTCAGAGTTAAGGAGTTTCTTTATGTCAGATCAACCAAAAATTGAAGATAGTGGATCTCAAATCAGAATTACCGCGCTACACGCCTTCCCCATGGGCGTCAAAGCCTATGTCAAAATCGAGACCAATATGGGAGTCACCGGTTGGGGCGAAATTAACAACATGGAGAACAATGTTACCTGCCGCCTCGCAGAATCGCTCTCGGAACTCATCATCGGTGAAAACCCAACTCGTATTGAGCATCACTGGCAACGACTGTTTCGCGCCCACCGCAACATCCGCGGTGGCGGATTGATGGTGCATACCATCTCCGCAATTGATATGGCGTTGTGGGACATCGCCGGCAAACTTTGGAATGTTCCCGTCTACCGCTTACTCGGTGGTCCCTGCCGCGACAAAGTCTGGATGTACCCAAGTCCCAAAGCAATTAAAACAGGTCCCGGGGGTTCCAAACCGTTCGCTGGGACGCCTGCGGAGATCGAAGATCTGGTTCAGAAAGTACGAGACGCGCGTGAACAGGTTGGACCCGATGGCGCTGTGATGTTCGATGCCCATAGTTGTCTGCCACCCCCTATCGTCAAACAATTTGCAAGCTATCTAAAAGCCGATGACCTGCTCTTCTTGGAAGAAGCGTGGGTGCCCGGCAACATTGAAGTGATGCGTAAGATCCGCGAATCGGTCCCCGTTCCCCTCGCAACAGGAGAACGCGATCGGACTATCTGGGAGGTGCGTGAAATCCTCGAAGCGCAGGTGATTGACATCCTTCAGCCGGACTGCGGGCACGGCGGCGGCATCAGTCAGATGAAGAAGGTCGCAGCCCTCGCAGAATCCCATCACGTCCCGATTGCACCGCACTGCACAATGTCCCATCTCGGCTTGACCGCCAGCCTACATGTGGCAGCGGCCGTCCCATTTTTCTTGATTCACGAGGGCTACAAGGGTGTCTTGCCAGAGAGCGGAAGGCTACGTGTCGCTGCCAGAAGGTCCCGGTTTGGGCGTTGAGGTTGATGAGGCGTCGGTAATTGAGACCGGAAAAGACGCGGAGCGTAGGTTCACTTGGCCCGACAGTCGATTGAAGGATGGCTCAGTCGCAGATTATTAGAGTCCAAGTTGCTATTTGTCAAATCCGCTCGGCTTGGATAGACATATCCAAGCCCTATTGTAGGTCGATTTTCCAAAATCGACATGCTGCTTATACAGATTGTCCGATCATTATAATGTTTTCCAAATTCATGACAGTAAAATGTCAACACGCCCTAGCTATCGAGCCTCCATCGGTTTGCTGTTAAATCTGAAGAGGTCTGCCTTTTGCTCCAGAGGAGCAATATGTCTATAGTAGGGCGATATATTCAATCCCTGCGCTCCAGAGGAGCGCGATGTGTATAACAGAGTTTTATCTTGGTTCTCGCTTTCATTATTTGCCCTAGCAGAGCGATGGGTGGAAACTTGCGGTATCAGATGTAGCAGAATTCTGATTGATTTGCTATGAGGAGAGATACGTTATGAAAATCACTTCTGTTGAAAGCTTTCGTGTTGCAGTCCCGATATCTGAGGAGGAACGGCAGAAGAGATACTACAATTCTTCGGCGATTACGCGAATCCATACCGATGAAGGGATCATAGGTTACGGATTCGAGGCGGTGGATGTCGATGCTGTCAGCCAGCTCTTGGTGGGCGAGGATCCGTTTCAGATTGAACAACACCTCGAAGCCGGTTTGAATAAGTGGTTTGGCGCAGAAAATGCGTTGTGGGACATCGTAGGTAAAGCCGCAGGTCTCCCCCTGCACAAGCTAATGGGCTCCTATCGCGATGAGATTCCTCTATACCTCACCTGTGTGTGGCCCGGGGCAGCGGATCAGACCGACGTAACGCCACAACAACAGGCTGAAGATGTATTACGATATTCAGAACAGGGGTGGAAAGCTGTCAAAATTCGCATCTTCCGACCGGATCTGATGGAGGATGTCGAAGCAATCCGGTTAATCCGTGAACGGATTGGCGGACCCGATAAAATGGAAGTGATGGTAGACAGAACAGGGCAATACTCAGGTTCCACTTGGGATTACGATACCGCCCTTCGTGCGGCCAGAGCATTGGAAGAAGTTGATACCACTTGGTTGGAAGAACCGTTCACTCGCGGCGACATACACCTCCACGCGCGGCTGCGAGCAGAAACGGATATCGCCATCACCGGTGGAGAGCATCAACCAGAAGAAGTGTATCGCGGGTATGTTCAGGGCGAAGCCTTTGATATTGTGCAACCCCATTGTGCCAATCTGATTACCACACTAAAAAAGGTGGCAAGTATGTCTGAGTTGTTCGGCATGGAATGTATCTTTCACGGCTCACACGGCATGGATCTAATCTATTCACTGCAAGTTGCTGCGACCATCCGCACATGCCGGATGCAAGAGTTAGTCTATACAACCCCGCCAATCCGCCCTGAGGAGGCTTGGTCTCCTTTGAACAAGCTGGTCAAAGGAGACGCGCTGTACACGGTCCGGGATTGGGAATAGAACTTGATGAGGAAGCGATTGAGCGATATCGGATTGAAACCTAGTAGACATGAGGGAAATAACGCTTTTTGGCTCATGTTAAGAAATGGTGCAACAGAAGCCGTAGGGAACAACGATCGCTGTTCCTTGCTACTAGTTCATTAATGAATCAATGAACTAGCAGTTTTCACGTTTTACGCATCACGTTTTACGTTGCACATTCAGACGGGCACCGGAACAACAAATAGCAACCTACGCCCTAATACTGTAGAGGAGGATATACACGATGAATCGTTTCGGCTTTGATGTTTCAGGTCAACCGATTGAGGACTTGATTCGCTGGGCATCCGAAAATGGTTTTCGGTACATTGATTTTCAAGCAGACCTACCCCCGAATGACATTACCTCATTCGACGCCGCGCGTGTTCGGGGAGTGCGAGACCTCTGCGAACGGCATGATATTGCCATTGGCATCCATCCATCGTCCGCTATAAATAACGCCGAGTATGTACCGATCATGGCGGAAGCGGTGGACGAATACCTGTTCTCTAATCTCGACTTGGCTGCCCGACTCGGCTGCGGTTGGCTTGTGGGACATGGAGGGTATCATTTTGGTGATGTCCCACAACGACGGGAAGTGGCGGTTGAACGGATGAAGCGATTGGTAGACAGAGCAGAACGAGTAGACGTCCCCATCTTCTTCGAGAACCACAACAAAGAACCCGACTATGCCGAAATCCACTACATCCCGCACAACGTCGAAGAGACGCACTGGTTCTTTGATGCGATTCAATCGCCACACTTTCAGTGGGCATTCAATGTCGCCCACGGCCATCTTGTGCCCGAAGGCTGGGAGGGGTTCCTTGATGCGTTTGGCGTAGAGAATATTGGTCAAGTGCGCCTCAATGACAACACCGGCGATTATGAGGTCCATCTCGTCCCCGGTGAGGGCACTATTGACTTTGACGCGCTGTTTGCACGGTTGAAAGCGGACGGCTATTCCGGCTGGTTCAGTCTCGGTTTTGGCAACGATGCGGATAAAGTACGGGTGCGGGATTGGTTCGCCACTTTGGTATGACGGAATCACCTTTTCATTTGCCCCTTTCTCTTACGCTCATATATTCGTTCTCTGCACTTTACTTTTGATATGAGCGTCTTTGTTATTTGCGAAGATTCGCGTTAATTCGCGGATGCTTTAATACCTTTGCACCTGCTTTTTACATGAACCTTCTCTTAATTTTTTTCTTGACTGCTAAATGGTAGCAAGCCCAATGCTTTAGCGTTGGGGCCAACCCCTTTAATTTTGTTTGCTTTTCTCAATCAAAATATGGTATATTTGATACATCGCCTTGTGGGAGAATGCTATCGCCACTGCTAAGTGGTGTCTCCCACACTCCTATAGCATGGAGAGTAAAAGGCGTATTGGGCGATAACCAAGCCCTTAAATCAATACTCGCTGCGGGACACGCAGAGAGTCTAAACGCCCGTGGAGAGACGGTAAGACTCTACCTTTCAGAGCGTGTCCCGCCGAAGCAGGAATACAGCGTCCCTAATGGGAGTCAGTCTGTCGAAAGAATCCCAAGTATTTATGCTTGGGAGTGGTCAGTGCTAACATTTAGCCGTATTGCATCTGAACGAATAATGGTCGGGGCGTAGCGCAGCCCGGAAGCGCGCTTGAATGGGGTTCAAGAGGTCGCTGGTTCAAATCCAGTCGCCCCGATTTTTGTGTAGAGAGGTCGTAGTGGATAACGCTAGTATTAATGTGGGGCTTCTTGGTTGGGGCACAGTTGGCACAGGTGTGTCCAAGATTTTGCTCAACCAGAATAATCTGATTGAACAAAACGCCGGAATCCAATTACGTTTAATCAAAATTGCGAAGCGGACGCTACCCGCATCTCGCCCCGGGGTTGAATTGGGTGCGGAGTGTTTGACGACAAATCCCGCCGAGATTGTCGAGAATCCTGAGATCGATATAGTTGTAGAGTTAATGGGCGGGACCGATGAAGCGCGGTCCTTGGTCACTCAAGCCATCCGCAATGGCAAGCACGTTGTCACAGCGAACAAAGCGCTGTTAGCAGCGCATGGATTTGAGCTCTTTCAACTTGCTGATAAGCATAATGTCAGTCTGAATTTCGAGGCGAGCGCCGCAGGGGGCATCCCAATAATCAAAACTCTACGGGAGAGTTTCGCTGCGAACCGTATCCATTCAATTTACGGTATCATCAACGGCACCTGCAACTACATCTTGACGGAGATGCACGAAAACGAAGTTGATTTTGACGAAGTGCTGAAAGATGCCCAAGCCAAAGGGTATGCTGAGGCAGATCCGATATTTGATGTTGAAGGGATTGATGCCGCACATAAGTTGACCCTCCTCACTTCTCTCGCTTACGGCTTTGCCATGCCGATGGATGGGGTTTACACGGAAGGTATCACACATATCACGCCCAATGAGATTCAGTACGCTCGTGAACTCGGATACGTGATCAAACTCCTTGCTATCGCGAAACTGAATCAGGACCGGGTTGAAACGCGTGTCCATCCGACATTGGTGCCCGTGCGCAGTATGCTCGCAAATGTTGGTGGTGCATTCAATACGGTCTGTGTCATTGGCGATGCCGTTGGTCCAACCCTGTTCTACGGACAAGGTGCCGGCGAAATGCCGACAGCGAGCGCTGTTGTTGCGGATATTATCGATGCGGCAAAATCGATTAGCGGTAGGGTGAGATCTCAAGTCCCGCGCGGTTGGCTTTCCGGATCACAAGCCAACATAGCCCTCTGTCCCATTGATGATGTTGAAACCCGTTACTACGTCCGTCTCGTTGTCTTGGATCAGCCGGGGGTGTTAGCGCAGATTAGCAATATCCTTGGGGAACACCGTATCAGCATCGCATCTGTCATCCAGAAGGAACGGCATGAAATTGATGATACTGCCTCAATTGTGATCGTAACGCACAAGGCTGTTGAGAAAAACATGCAGATGGCAATTCGAGAGATTGATACACTTGGTGTTGTCAAGGGGACAAGCCGACTGATCCGCATTGAAGAGGAAGTTGCCTTTTAAGGAAATCGCAGCGAATGGTCTGGAACGGTGTCATTCATCACTACCGTGCATATCTACCGGTTACATTAGAAACCCCAATTATTACGCTCAAGGAAGGGAATACCCCCCTCGTTGAGGCGACAAACTTAAATGAGGCAATTGGTAACGACCTGCGCCTCTACCTGAAATGCGAAGGACTAAATCCGACGAGCTCCTTCAAAGATCGGGGCATGACCGTTGCTATCTCCAAATCCGTTGAGGATGGTGCTCAAGCAGTAATGTGTGCCTCAACTGGCAACACGTCGGCGTCTGCTGCTGCCTACGCTGCCAAAGCGAAACTGAAATGTATTGTACTCGTTCCGAAGGGGGAAATCGCCCTTGGGAAATTGGCACAGGCGTTGATGCACGATGCAAAAGTCCTTGCGGTTGATGGAAATTTCGACAAAGCGCTTCAGCTTGTGCGAGACGTTACCGAAAAGCACCCAATTCATCTGGTAAATTCGCTTAACCCCTATCGCATTGAAGGACAGAAGACAGGTGCCTTTGAGGTCATTGACCATCTTGGCTTTGTGCCTGATTATCAAGCGATGCCTGTTGGTAATGCTGGGAATATTACCGCATACTGGAAGGGGTATAAAGAGTATTACGACTGCGGCAAGGCAGAGAGTCTTCCCAAAATGCTTGGCTTTCAGGCGGCCCAAGCGGCACCGATAGTCTTAGGGCATGCTATTGAGGAACCGCAGACAGTTGCGAGTGCAATTAGGATAGGAAATCCTGCAAGTTGGCGGACTGCGGAGGAAGCGCGGGACGAATCGAAAGGGTTAATCGGTTACGTGTCGGATGACGAAATCTTGCAAGCCTATCAGATGCTCGCAAAATTAGAGGGGTTGTTTGTTGAACCTGCTTCCGCAGCTTCCGTTGCTGGCGTCATCAAATTGAATCAGAGCGGATATTTCAAGCTGAGCTCAACAATCGTTTGCAGCCTGACCGGACATGGCTTGAAGGATCCGGACACCGCGCTAGGAGAAATCGGGGGTGAGCCGATCACAGTGTCTGCGAGCGAAGATGCAATCCTGAAGTATGTTTATGAGGTGTGAGCAACATGAAACACATATGCGAGCGATATAGATCGGGGCAGATTTTTATATCCGTCCGCGCGCATTTTTTGACACAAACTTGACATATTAGGATGATAACCCCCTTCCGAGAAAGGGGCCGTTTACATGAAAACAACTGTAGTTGTACTAATTCTGTTAGCCCTATTTTCACTCAACACCCTCGCCCAAGATTACACGCGATGGGGTTTGCCTGAAGGTGCTACAGCACGTCTCGGTAAAGGGAGGATATCTGGTAATATCGCGTATTCTCCCGATGGTACGCGGCTCGCGGTGGTGAGTAATATCGGTATTTGGCTCTACGATACCGCCACCGGTCAGGAGGTCGCCCTGTTGACCACGGATTGGGTCAGGAGCGTATCGTTCAGTCCCGATGAAAACACACTCGCCAGTGGGAGTTTGGACAATACAGTGCGGCTGTGGGATGTCAACACAGGGATGCACATACGCACCCTCACCGGGCATACGGATTGGGTCAGGAGCGTATCGTTCAGTCCCGATGGAAACACACTCGCCAGTGGGAGTGACGACAATACGGTGCGACTGTGGGATGTCAACACGGGCGCGCATACCCGCACCTTCACCGGGCATACGGATTGGGTCTATAGCGTGGCGTTCAGTCCGGATGGAAGCACCCTTGCCAGTGGGAGTGACGACAATACGGTGCGACTGTGGGATGTCAACACAGGGATGCACATACGCACCCTCACCGGGCATACGTTTGTGGTCAGTACCGTATCGTTCAGTCCGGATGGAAACACACTCGCCAGTGGGAGTTTGGACGATACAGCGCGGCTGTGGGATGTCAACACAGGGATGCACATACGCACCCTCACCGGGCATATGGATTGGGTCAGGAGCGTATCGTTCAGTCCGGATGGAAGCACCCTTGCCAGTGGGAGTGACGACGCAACGGTGCGGCTGTGGGATGTCAACACAGGGATGCACATACGCACCTTCACCGGGCATACGGATTGGGTCAGGAGCGTATCGTTTAGTCCCGATGGGAGGACCCTTGCTAGTGGGAGTCGCGACGGCACGGTCCTCCTGTGGGAGCTCACACCGTCCACCCTTGCAGAAGAATATCTCTGGTCGATACCAGCAGGCATCAGCTTGATTCACATCCCCCTGAAGGTGACTGCCGTTGACGGCGGGGCACAGACTTTCACATCTATTGCTACCCTCTACGACGCCCTCGGGGGCGCAGATACCGTCAACCTCCTTATCGCTCATGACCAAAAAACTGGGGGTTGGCTCGCCTATTTCGACACCGCGGACAAAGGCACGTCCAGGGACAAAGTGTTGACCGATGAGATCGGTATCGTTGCCATTATGACCCAAGCCGTGACCCTTCGTCTAAGTGGCAACGCGCTGGGTACAAACGGAAATAGCACCATTACCTTGAACCGGGGCACCAACCTAGTGGGTGTGCCATTGAAAGATTCAAGGATAGCCCGGGTGAGTGACCTGTTCGCACTCGATGGGATTCGGGACAACGTCCCTGTGATTATCGTTTCAGATAACGGGGCGTTCAAGACAGTCGGGCGGGCAGGCGATCCCGGCGATATCCCCATCACGGGGGGACAATCCTTTATCCTAATCGCTCGGGAGGCTGCGACAATGGCTATCTCCGGTGAGGGATGGACTAACGTCTCAGGAACGGATGCCGCTCCGCCGATGGCAAGCACGGGTGTTGAAGTGGGGGATACGACTCCTGTTTTGGCGGTGAGAGGGTCAATCGTTTCACCCGACCCCAGCCGTAGGTGGGGCATCTTGTCCCACCACCTACAGTCGGGGTCGGGTTTCCAGGTGACCGTCAAGAACCTTTCAACTCCGATCAAAGACCGAGAGTCTACGACTGGCAGAGCGGTTACCGGTATGACCGGAAATGAAGGGGTTGGCTATCAACTCACCGTTGTTGACATAGAGACGGGACAGGCGGCTATGATTGGGGATATCCTCGAAATCTCTGTGCAATCCTCAGAGCCGTTTGTCGGGGTTCAGCCATTATGGTATACCGTAATGGCTGAAGATGTGAAGCGGAGCTGGATTCAGTTGCCTGCATTAGTTGCCTACGAGATACCGGTAGAGACGGCGTTGTTGCGAAACTATCCGAATCCGTTCAACCCAGAGACATGGATACCGTACCGGTTGGCGGAGGATGCCTTCGTCACGTTGACCATCTATGACGGAGGAGGTCGAGTGGTCCGTAGGCTCGACGTTGGGCATCGGATTGCGGCGGTCTACGAGAGTCGGTCAAAGGCGGTCTATTGGGATGGGAGAAACGAGTTGGGTGAGCCGGTGGCAAGCGGTGTGTATTTCTATCACCTGTCCGCCGGGGATTATACTGCCACGAGACGGATGGTAATCGCCAAGTAGCCCGGCTCGGCTTGGCTTGCAGATGGTGGACAATAGCAGTAAGTCATGGTGTGCAAGGATGGGTTAAATCAAACGCAAAGGCGCGGGGACCCAAAGAAGATGAAAACGGGAAAACAGGACAAAGGCTTCTGCGCGTTTTCCGCTTTTTTTCTCTGCGTCATGGCGTCCCTCGATAGATCGGGATGCAAGCACTTGCGTTAGATTCTCTTCCATTCTTCCAATATCACGTTTCACGCATCACGTCTCGGTTTCTGTTGCACGATTTCTTAACATAAGCCAAGAGGTTAATAAGTGTGGGAATCATTGTCCAAAAATTTGGTGGGAGCTCAGTCGCGGATGCTACAAAGATCAAAAATGTTGCCAAGCGAATCGCACTGACACATGAGGGTGGACACGCTGTTGTTGTCGCCGTGTCTGCGATGGGAGATACGACTGATAATCTGATTCGACTTGCCCACGAGATCTCTGTAGATCCCCCTGAACGGGAACTTGACATGCTGCTGTCCACCGGTGAACAGGTTTCAATTGCCTTGTTGGCGATGGCGGTTTCAGAACTTGGATACGAAGCAATCTCCCTCACAGGGACGCAGGTCGGCATCATCACCAGCGGCTTCTATAGCAATGCCCGAATTCAGAGCATCAACAAAGGGCGCATCCTATCGGAACTTGAGCGTGGAAGGATTGTTATACTAGCGGGTTTTCAGGGGGTAACCATTGATAACGAGATTACGACCCTCGGACGAGGTGCCTCCGATACCACTGCTGTTGCCATTGCCGCAACGTTAGAGGCTGATCGTTGTGATATTTATACGGATGTAGAAGGCGTTTACACAGCAGACCCACGTGTCGTTCCAAATGCCCGTAAGCACGACCAGATTACTCATGATGAAATGCTTGAGATGGCGAGACTTGGTGCAAGGGTCTTGCACTCTCGATGTGTAGAGCTTGCGAAGAAATTTAGTGTTCATCTTTGCGTCCGCTCTAGCTTCAGCGAAGCCGAAGGCACAATGGTGGTAAAGGAAGACGAGATGATAGAAGAAGTTGTTGTCAGTGCGGTGACCTCTGATAAAGACCAAGCAAAGGTATCGCTGCTCGGTGTGCCGGACATACCGGGGATCGCGGCGCGTATTTTTCAGGCAGTTGCTGATGCCCACATCAGTATTGATATGGTTATACAGCCGACATAGCGTTTACAGTTACTGAGAAGGACCTGCAAGCAACAATTAAAATCATCGAAGGACTCAAAAGCGAAGTGGGTTTCGCCAGCGTTAGCCCAGACAAAAACATTGCGCAGGTGTCGTTAGTCGGAATTGGGATGAAGAGTCATGTGGGTATCGCTGCCCGAATGTTCCAAGCTCTCGCTGATGCAAATATCAATATTCAGATGATTAGTTCTTCAGAAATCACAATTTCTTGTGTGATTGATGAGAGTGAAACGGAACGTGCTGTGCGTACAATTCACGATCGATTTGAACTCGGGGGCACTTCTTTGTGAAAACGCTCGAATTCATTGTTAGAGAAATTTCTGACAGCCAAATCACACGCCGTGAAGTTTGGGTGCCTTCGGCGGAAATTGATTTAGCGCTAGAAGAAGCACATTTTGTTGCAGATATTCACGGACATCTCGAACTCTCACGCCGCGTGGAAGATGTTTATGTGAAAGGGAGTTTTTCAGCATCGGTTGAGGTCGAGTGTCGTTGCTGTGTTGAGCCGTTTGCAACGACTGTTTCGGGGGATATCGAAGCCCAATTTTATCCAACCGATGTGGCTACGCCTTCTGAGCCATGGCATGCGGATACCGGCGAGCGGTATTATTTGGGAGATACAATCGATTTATCGGAGGAGGTCCGGCAAAGCCTCATGCTCGAAATTCCGAACTGGCCTCTCTGCTCGGAGGAATGTAAGGGACTCTGCCCGCAATGTGGAGAAAATCGAAATGTTGTTGACTGTGGTTGTCAGATCTCTGAAGAGAGTTCCTCGCCATTTGCTGCTTTGGCGGATTTGCTAGATCAGTCTGACCGTGCGCTTGAAAACTGATTTGTCTGATGCTAAAATAACGCAAATTGCTAGTAGTAAGCATCTGCTTTGAATCCCGATTCATCGGGGCAAAGTATGCTGTAACCCCCTAAGAGTTCATTAGTTTGTTATTTGCACCAAGGCATCCATAATGAACTTCTTACGCATTACGCATCACGATTCAGAAAGGCATCGAAACAACAAGCAGCAACTTGCGTCAAAATACAAAATTCATGCGATAATAAGGAGATAACCTATGGCACATCCAAAACGTCGAACCTCAAAATCAAAAAAACGAATGCGAAGAAGCCACCATGCACTTGGGGAAAAATTTGTTTCAACATGTCCCCACTGTTCAGAAACAATCCTATCTCATCGTGTTTGTCCGAGCTGTGGATACTATAACGGGCGGGTTGTGGTGAAAACGGCTGAAGAAGCTTAAGCCTATACTATAATCAGCTTCAACTGTGGGATTAAATAACGGCTGAAACCAAAAAGGACGCTATCATAATGGCTCGACATACAGCAATTACCGGGACGGGTTCATACCTGCCGGAGGGAGTTTTAACAAACCTTGACCTAGAAAAACTGGTCGATACTAGCGATGAATGGATTCGACAGCGAACTGGCATTGTAGAGCGACGCATTGCGGAACCTGATATGGCAACCTCGGATTTATGTGTTCGAGCTAGTCGCCAAGCTATTAAAGCCGCCGATATTGATCCGCTTGACGTTGAGATGGTCATTGTTGGTACTGCGACCCCTGATACATTTTTTCCTTCAACTGCATGTTATGTGCAGCAAGGCATCGGTGCTAAAAACGCTTGTGCCTTTGATCTCTCGGCAGCTTGTGCAGGGTTTATCTATGGACTTGACCTTGCTGACGGTATGATTCGGTCCGGACGTTATCAAACGATTCTAGTTGTCGGTGGAGAGGTTTTTAATAAAATTCTCGATTGGGAAGACCGGAATACCTGTGTTTTGTTCGGAGATGCGGCAGGTGCTGCAATCGTGCAGGGAACAGATGAGGAAAAAGGAATTCTGGCATCTTATATCGGATCTGATGGCGATTATGCCGATACAGATCTGTTAGGGATGCCCGCAGGCGGTACACGCCTTCCGGCAAGCCATGAGACCATTGATGACAGAATGCATTCGATCAAGATGCGTGGACGAGAGGTGTTCAAGCTGGGTACCCGTATTATGCCAGAAGCCGCTCAACGGGCGTTGGACATGGCAGGACTGACTGTTGATGATATAGATCTACTTATCCCGCATCAGGCGAATATCCGCATCATCGAAGCCGTGGGAGAGCGGATTGGGATTGACCCAGAAAAAGTGTATATCAATGTTGACAAGTACGGAAACACCTCTGCCGCCACTACAATCGTTGCGCTTGACGAAGCCCTCCGGTCCGGACGGGTTAAACCGGATGACTTAGTATTACTAGTTACATTTGGTGCCGGCCTGACATGGGGAAGCACTCTGATTAAGATCTAGGCTCATATAAAAAGAAAGTGCGAAGCAGTAGGAGAAACCGAGTTTTTTCTTGAAAACTCGGTTTCTGTTGTACGATTTCTTAACATGAGCGAAAATCTAAACAAACCAGAAATTTAGGGTTTATGTCTGATATGATCGAATCCTCGCTAAAAGACGCGCTTGCTTTTCTCTTTCCCGGTCAAGGTGCCCAAAAAGTGGGAATGGGTTTGGAACTTTCCCAAGAATACGCCACAGCGCGTGCGGCCTTTGACGAGGCGGACGCGATCCTGAATCGGAAGTTAAGCCAGCTCTGCTTTGAAGGACCCGCGGAAGCACTGAAACAGACCGAAAATACACAACTGGCGATTCTAACATGTAGCGTTGCGGTGTTGCGAGTCTTGAACGAACACGGGATTGCGCCGAAAGCGGTTGCCGGTCATAGCCTCGGAGAGTATTCCGCCCTCGTTGCGGCGGACGTGCTTACCTTCGCGGATGCGCTGAAGTTGGTCGAATATCGGGCGCAATTCATGGCAGAGGCTTCCCAGCGACAAGATTGCACAATGGCTGCAATTTTAGGCTTGGAGGAAGCAACGTTACAGGAGCTTTGCGAAGCTGCGTCGTCTGACCAGGATCAAGATGCAAGGAACGGGGTGGTTCAAATCGCAAATTACAATTGTCCCGGGCAACTAATTGTTTCCGGCGATACCGCCGCTGTTGAGCGCGTCATGGATAGCGCAAAGGAGGCAGATGCTAGACGTGCCCTCAAACTTGAAGTGAGTGGTGCGTTTCATTCTTCCTTAATGGCACCGGCACAAGAGCAACTTCAGACTGTAATCAACGATTTCCAGTTCAACAATCCAAGTATTCAGGTGGCTGCTAACGTAACGGGCAACTTTGTTCAAACTGCGGACGAAGTTCGCCGTTTGTTGATAGCGCAGGTGACCTCGGCCGTTCAGTGGGAAAAGTCAACACGGACTATTGGGGCTGCCGGTATCTCACACTTTGTAGAGGTAGGACCTGGAACAGTCCTTTCTGGGATGGTACGTCGTACCCTTCCAGACGCGATTTGCCTGAATGTTGAGGATACTAAGAGCCTCAATAAAGTGATGGAACTAGCCAATAAAGGTTGATTAAATGATACTTAAGGACAAGGTAGCAATTGTAACAGGTGCATCACGTGGAATCGGGGAAGCGATTGCTCGAAAATTCTGTCAGGAAGGTGCATCTGTGATGCTCTGTTCACGTTCCGCTGAATCGGTTGCTACCATCGTTGAATCCCTTTCAGATGAAGCTGGAAACGCAAAATCAACACAAGCTGATATTTCCAACAAAGCCGATGTAGAGGCACTTGTGGATCTAACGCTGGAAGAATTTGACCGTGTCGATATCCTTGTAAATAATGCTGGAATTACCCGTGATACATTGTTTATGCGGATGAAGGATGAGGACTGGGAGGTGGTTTTACAAACCAATCTCACCGGAACGGCGTATTGTATGCGGATGGTTATCCGATCGATGATGCGCCAAAGAAGTGGACGAATCATTAATATCTCATCAGTTGTGGGAGTTGCAGGAAATGCCGGACAAGCGAACTACGCCGCTTCCAAAGCCGGAATCATTGGCTTGACGAAATCCGTTGCCAAAGAAGCCGGCAGCCGTGGTATCACGGTGAATGCAATTACCCCCGGTTTTATCACAACTGATATGACAGAAAAAATATCGGAAACAGATCAACAGAAAATGTTAGAGATGATTCCAGCGGGCAGTTTCGGTACACCAGCGGATGTCGCAGAAACTGCTCTGTTTTTGGCGTCAGATGCCGCCCGATACATCACAGGGCAAGCTATCCAAGTTGATGGTGGTATGTTTATGTAAGTGAATCCATGTACAATTTTCAATAACTTTGGAGGTTAATAAATCAATGGCAATAGATCAAAATCAAATTATCAAAATGATTGCAGATCAGTTACAGATTGACGAAGAGCAGGTTAAACCTGATGCCTCGTTTATGGATGATTTAGGTGCTGACTCGTTGGATACAGTGGAATTAATTATGGCACTTGAAGAGGAATTTGATATTGAAATTCCGGACAGTGAAGCTGAAAAGATTCGCACTGTGCAACAAGCGCTTAATTACCTAGATGAGAATATCTAATAGTTGTATTTGCTCAATTAGAGTGCCGTAGCTACCGATTCGGCAGACAGTTTCTGCTTATTACGTGGGGAGCGTGTGCTATCAACCTTTGGTTATGTAACAGCACACATTCCCTTACAAAGAGGTATATTCGTGGGGAATCGAGTCGTTATCACTGGAATGGGAGTTGTCTGTTCTGTAGGCAACACTAAAGATGAGTTTTGGGAATCAATTGCGGTAGGCAAAAGCGGTATTGATCGGGTGACACATTTTGATCCGGAAGATTTTCGTACGCAGATTGGGGGCGAGATCAAAGGGTTTGCGCCGGAGACCTATCTGCCGCGGAAGGCTGTGGCGCGTTTGCCACTGTTTATCCAATACGCACTGGTGTCTGCAATCCAAGCCCAACAGGATGCGGATCTCGACCTTTCTTCGCTAGATCCTTACCGCGTTGGCGTTGGCGTCGGATCCGGAATTGGTGGTATCAGCATTCTAGAAGAAAATCACCGAATCTTGATGGAAAAAGGACCGAGACGGGTCAGCCCATTTTTTGTCCCTTACGAGATTATTAACATGGCTGCCGGGCAGATCTCGATTCATTTGAAGCTCAAGGGCCCCAATTTTGCATCTGTCACCGCCTGTGCAACCGCGAATAACGCGATTGGGGAATCGTTCAAAATTATCCAACGTGGCGATGCTGACGTGATGTTTACCGGTGGTTCGGAAGACGCAATCACCCCATTGAGTTTTGCTGGCTTCTGCGCCATGCGCGCGATGTCTACACGCAACAACGAACCACAGCGGGCAAGCCGTCCATTTGATAAAGAGCGTGATGGGTTTGTGATGGGCGAAGGGGCAGGCGTGATAGTCTTGGAATCCCTCTCACACGCCTTGAAACGCAATGTGCCTATCTATGGCGAGATCGTCGGCTACGGGATGAGTGCCGATGCGTATGATATGGTGCACCCAAGTGAAAACGGAGAAGGTGCTGCCAAGTCAATGGAATTGGCACTCAGAGATGCCCAAATCGCACCGGAGGACGTTGATTATATCAATGCCCACGGCACCTCAACGCCATCGGGCGATATTGCAGAAACACTGGCTGTTAAGTCGCTTTTCGGGGACCATGCCAATCGTCTTCCCATGAGTGCGACAAAATCTATGATAGGTCACCTGCTAGGTGCTGCCGGAGCAGTCGAGTTGATTGCCACCTTGTGCGCAATGGAAAACGACTATATCCCACCAACCATCAACTACGAAAATCCTGATCCAGGATGTGATCTAGACTGTGTGCCGAATCAAGGACGATCCGCGGATATTCAGGTCGCACTGTCCAACGCATTCGGTTTTGGCGGACACAACACATCCATTGCTGTCCGAAAATATGTGGCATGAAATCTGCCCGCTGTTAGCTATAACTTAATAGAGACTGAAGTGTTTCATTTTTGGCTCATGTAAACAGAAAGTGCAAAGCGCGAAGGGAGAAACCGTAGGGGCAACCCTTGTGGTTGCCCCTACGGTTTCTGTCGCACGATTTCTTTACATGAGCCTTATTTTTTCCCTATTAGGGCTTACGCCGTTGAACATTCAAAGTCTTGTAGTTCGAAATCCATCGCTATACAGGACAACTCCCAACGCTCGAATCAATTAGGTAACTGCCGTAAGTGCTTAGGCATAGCAATTTGACAATAGATCACAAAATCCCTCGCAGTGAGGGAGGGACAGATCTCTTTGAAAGCCTGTCGGTGCTGTGTGGGACTTGCAATTCGATGAAGGGAATGGGAACATCTGCGGAGTTGCAGGCGAAATTAGAAAGCGGTTAAAAGTTATGTTCACAAAGGTTGCAGACGAGATCGCTTTTTCAGATATTGAAGCTTTTTGTCGCGAATTTGATGAAGGTGTGCGAGTAGAATATAAGTAGGAAATTAAGGATATCCCTAAAATCGTGTCGTCTTTTGCCAATAGCTTCGGCGGCATTTTCATTATTGGTGCGGAGACTGATTCAATGAATCAAGTCATATTTCCTGTTCAGGGCATACCCGAGAGAAGCGGAATTGAAGAGCAGATCCAGTAGAGTGCCCTTACCGGTATTTACCCCGCAGTTATACCTGAAGTGATAATCTGTGAGGTTCCTAACGGAAACAATGTAGTTGTTGTAATTCGTGTTAATGAAAGCCCGCGAGCGCCTCACGCAATTGAGAAGTCTACGAGAGTTTATATTCGAGTTGGTAGTATCACCCAACCGTATGAACTTAGACTTGCAGAAATTGACCAAATCGAATATATGTTGAAACGCCGTGAGGATTCGCAGACAGTTACTCGACAAATTAGCGAGCGAATTGAAGCGAGAATAACATCGATTTTTCGGGTAATTTGGTCGAATATTACAGTGACGGCCCATCCGGTATTTCCCTATCGTCCTGTCATTTCAACAGGAGATATCTATGAATTTGTAACGGAAGAAGGGGGCTTATACTGGCAGAACTCGTCAAGAGTTGCGGGTGGATGGATTGCTCTAAAGACAGGAAACAGAGGCTTAGATACTTACTGGGAATTAAATGAGTATGGGATTGTCTATCATAGAGAGACATTAGACAAGATATGGCGGCGTTCTAATGAGGAAGAAGAATGATGTAGCTTTTGGCAATTTGTCCGGGTGATTGGTAAACTGGTTAAAACAGCAACATCTTTTTACAGGAAATGTGGGCATTTAGGGAATGTTGAGATTACGGTGCAATTACGACAAGTTTTTGACAAGAAACTTCTATTTTATAAAACGTATCGTGACGCGCTTGGTGGATTCATAGCATCTGATGAGAGAGAAAAACAAAAGTGTTTAGATTCCGAAGTTTTAGCCTCTACACAACGTCTTCCGCAAGATCTTGTAGACCGAGAAAAATTCATAGACACTGTTGATGAGTTGACAGATCCGCTACTCTGGGCATTTAATATTATTGTAAATGTTGAGGGGAAAAGAAAGTTGGTAGAGCATATTTTAAAGGTAGAATCTTTATGAAGTAGAAAAAGAAGGTAGGCTCTTTATGAGATCCCTTAGAGCCTAATCCTTCTTCTCACAGATGTTCTCTCATTACCGTGGTTCAGAACTGTTGGAACGCATTCCGAACTTCGGACACCAATCTGTCAATATGTTCCTCCGTCATCGGGAGGGATATATTCCCACCGCTCGTCCAATGAATCCCGTGATTCAGGAGCCAGAAGAAGAGGTAATCCTGCAATAGCTTGTCATCCTGCGCAGCTTCTCGATAGTTCCGTGGAGGACGAGGCAGGAAGTGGACGCGGAAAAGTGAGCCAACGGCAGTGACTTGGGCTTCGATTCCTACATCATCAAACACAGATACCAATCCTGCTCCTAACCGTTGTGTCAACGCACCGATTTTGTCGTATGCCTCCGGTGTCATCGTTTGGAGCGTGACGAGTCCGGCAACTGTAGCGATGGGATTTGCGTTGTAGGTCCCTGACTGAGGAATCTTCGCTCCGGATAGGGGACTGTACAATTCCATCACATCAGCGCGTCCTCCAAAGGCAGCTCCCGCCGTTCCACCTGCAATAACTTTTGCCATGCACGTCAAATCAGGTCTCACACCGTAAAGTTCCTGTGCACCACCGGGGGAAGCCCTGAAACTGATAATCTCATCAAAAACTAGTAGTGCGTCTGCCTGTGTTGTAAGTTCTCTGAGCCGAGTTAAGAAACCGTCTACCGGGATACAGGTTCCTGCACCCGTTGCCAAAGGATCCACGATTACAGCTGCCAAATCATTAGCATTTTCGTTTATGATTTCTGCACAGGCATCCGCGTCGTTAAACGGCAGTACCAACACCTCTTCGAGGACTGCTGGTGAGAGGCCTGCTGTCGAAGGAACTGATCGGGGGCGATCGGCAGGTCCCAACTCTGGTCCCAACGGCGGAACGTAACTAACGAGCGCGTATTCACCCACACCGTGATATGCCCCTTCAAATCTGGCAATTTTGCGTTTGCTAGTGAAAGCCCTAGCGACTCTCAATGCGTTCAGCACTGCCTCAGTTCCGGAGCTACAGAAGCGAATTCGTTCCAAAGAGGGCACCCGTTCCCGCAGCAACTCCGCCATTTCAACTTCAAGGGCTGTCGGTCGAGAAAACGCTGTTCCTTTTGCCACACGGTCCTGAAGTGCTTCGACAATCGCAGGGTGAGCGTGACCTAGAATCAGAGCGGTGTTGTTGTTGACAAAGTCCAATAAACGGTGGCCATCTAGATCGTAGAAATAGACGCCTTCGCCACGCTCTATATAGATTGGAAAGGGAGACATATACGCACCAGTACGGGTGTTGCCGCCCGGCAGCGATTCCTTCGCCCGCTCAAACATCTCCCCTGAGCGTGGATTGTTAGCTACATACTCCGTGATTAAACTGTCCAGCGAATTTTGTAATGCTTGTTTGTCCATACTACCCCCTTATTTACTGCTGACTTATATTATGACTTCGTTTCTGTCTTTGGTGGTTGAAAGAACTCCATCGTGATCCCATCCGGATCTGTCAGGTAAACCGCCCAAGCGCCTTTATTCGCCCCTGCCGTAATCGCGACAGGTGGTGAACGGAACTTTACACCCGCTGCGCACAATTCCTCATACCCTGACCGGAGGTCGTCAACCAGAAATGCGATATGTGAACTGCCCACGTTTTTGGTGCGAACATCGGCGGAGACACCACGCGGAACAATGTACTCAATTAACTCAATAGCGTGGGGCGAGCCTGGAATACTTAACATTGCCATCTTTGCGACACTATCAGGATAGCCTACAATATCGCGGAAGTATTGGTCGCGGTTTTCGCGCTGCCAAATCACCTGGCAGCCGAGCAATCCGACATAGAACTCCAGTGAGCGTTCAAGGTTAGAAACAGTGTAACTGGTATGGTGCGCTCCGGTGACTTTCATGCTGCCTCCTCAAGGTTGCATGTCATTGACTGCCTTTACTACCTCCAAGCATTTTACCAAAAATGCGATATGGTGTCAATTCGGAATGTTGTTTCAGACTTGTGTAAATCGTGCTATAATTTTTAAGCGGTACTATTGAATGCGGATAGCAGTAGTAACCTTTGATGCGGGTTGCTTCACTAATGAACCAATCTACGCATCACGTTTCACGTTTTACGTTTCACTCACGGTGCGTGTTAATCCTTACCTACTAAATTCCGTCTCAATGTGTAGACAGAGGTGAAGGCAAAAGATACAGGAGAATTGAATGCAAATCATACAAAGTTTACTCATTGGATTGGCTGCGCTGAGACGGAATAAACTCAGATCATTACTGACGATGCTCGGTATCATCATCGGTATTTCTGCGGTTGTCGGCATGGTCTCGATTGGCGATGGGGCAAAGTTTTTAGTCTTAGCAGAATTTGAACGGATGGGTGGATCCGATTTAATTATCTGTTTCCGTCCGCGCTGGATCCAGAGAGAAGATGGAGAATGGATCCAGAATAAAGCTCCGGTGTATCTCGACTACGAAGATATTGAGGCAATCACGATGGCTTGCCCGTCGGTGAAAAGCATCACCGGGGAAATTGACACTATGGCGCGGCCCATATCGTACAAAGGGGAGACGAAGCATTTCCGTTTTGAAGGGGTTACGCCGTTTTATCAAGAAGTTCACAATTGGTATGTTCAATCCGGGCGTTTTATCCAACAGGAGGATCTGGATCGGAACGAATCAGTATGTGCGATTGGGGTTGAAGTTCAGAGGGATCTATTTGGCAAAACCGATCCAATCGGTCAAGAGTTAAAGATTGGCAGGCAGCGCTTTACCGTCGTTGGGGTGATGGAGGAGAAGGGCGACAGAATGGCGACGGGCGGTTGGGATAGAAAGTTGATTGTGCCGTTCACGACGATGTGGACCCGTTTCATCGGTGATCAGAAGCGGGGATTTGAACTATGGATGAAAGCGGAGAGCTTTGAAAAGGTGGATCAGGCACTCGCCGAAGTGAAGATTACCCTGCGTCGCCAACACGGCACTGAAGAACACTTCCAGTTTTACACCGCAAAGGCGGTATTGGAACAGGTCGGGAACGTCAGTCGGGTGCTCAAAATTCTACTGGGCGGTGTCGCGAGCATCTCCTTATTGGTCGGCGGCATTGGTATCATGAATATCATGCTCGTTTCCGTTACGGAACGCACGCGGGAAATTGGACTGCGCAAAGCCGTTGGTGCGCGACACCGTGACATTCTACAGCAGTTTCTAATCGAATCGGTTGTTCTGAGCGTCTCTGGGGGACTGATTGGGATTCTCATTAGTGGATTCATTACTTTTGTGGTCGCATGGGGAGTCACAACCTTCCTCATCAAGGAGACGGAATGGCCCGCCGTGGTATCTCTATGGGCGGCAGCCGTTGCTTTCGGTTCTTCCATGTTGATTGGTGTCGTTTTTGGGATTCTTCCTGCGTATAAGGCGGCGCGCTTGATGCCGACCGAGGCTTTGCGGCATGAATAAAGTTGCTATTAAGAAGAAGCCACTACATAGGTGGAGTTAAGTAGGTTGATTTTGGAAAATCGACATTTTCGTGTCGAGATGTGCACATAGAGCTACGGGCTAGTGTATATTGAATATTGTAGGTTGGGTTGAGCGGTTAAAATCGAATCCCTATCAACCACAATAGACCCGCTACCTTTCAACACCGTTGTTTTATAGATAGATATAGCGAAACCCAACTATAGTGAACATGAAACGTAAAGGGTTAGGGGTTCATTAGTTCATTTAGCCCCAGCGGGGCGATATGTATATAGTACGCGCAACGGTACAGTCCTTAAAGCCCCAGCGGGGGGCATGTGTATAGAATGGATGAGACGCAAAGCGTGAACGGTCAGAGGTTCAAGCGTTTCCCAAAGTGGCGGCAGCAAAATGTCAACTATCAAGCAGAACGCCACATAGGCAAAAACAATTTGATAAAAATTAGAAAATGCGAGTATAAAAGGAGGGATAAATGTGATCAACT
The DNA here is from genome assembly GCA_021295755.1 of Candidatus Poribacteria bacterium. Taxonomy (NCBI): domain Bacteria; phylum Candidatus Poribacteria; species Candidatus Poribacteria bacterium. Next base: position 18,662 of record JAGWBT010000102.1, on the reverse strand, counting down.
TATATGGCGAGGAGTACCATCGCCTACAACTGCTTCGGCATGTTGGGGACATCTCCCAAATTGCCGGTGTGAAGCAATATGAATTAGCGAGTGGGTCGGAAAAAGGGGTGGCTGGCGTTGATTTTCGGACGGGCTCCGGGTTAAATTTTTCTGTTCTACCAGACCGTGGATTGGACATCTCTTATGCAGAATACAACGGTATTCCATTGTGCTGGCGCTCCAGCACCGGCGATGTCGCATCGACCTATTATGAACCAGAGGGGAACGGCTGGCTGCGTGGATTCTTTGGTGGGTTACTAACCACCTGCGGCATGACCTACCTTGGCGAGCCGGATACCGACGAGGAAGAATCGCTTGGTTTACACGGTCGTGTCTCTTATATCCCCGCCCAAAATGTATGGATCGATAGCCGTTGGGAGGGAGATCGGTACATCATGTGGACTCAAGGCAAGGTGACAGAAACAACGGTCTACGGTGAAAACCTCTGTCGAACCCGTCGTATTTGGACAGAACTTGGCGCAACCAAACTCCATATTGAAGATATTGTTGAGAATCTTGGCTATCAGGATACACCGCACATGTATCTATTCCATATCAATCCCGGGTTTCCAATCGTTGCTGAAGGTTCCGAGTTGATTGCCCCTTCGTCGCAAGTAACCCCAATGGATGAACACGCCGCGGGAAAATTGAGCGACCATGCGCGGTGCGAAGCACCTACTGTCGATTTTCGTGAAGAGGTGTATTATCATGAGATGGAAGCGGATGAGGATAACCATATCTACGTTGCTCTGGTCAATCGGTCCTTCAACAATGGACAAGGTCTCGGGCTGTACGTGAGATACCACAAAACGCAGCTTCCCAGATTCGTCCAGTGGAAAATGAACGCTGAGGGTCTCTATGTTATCGGGTTGGAACCGGCAAACTGTTGGGTCGATGGCAGGTCAAAGGAGAGAGAACGAGGGACGCTGGAATTTCTAGAACCGGGTGGACGCAGGCATTACGAAGTTGAAATCGGTGTTCTGACTTCTAACACAGCAATTGAGAGGCTAGCAGAAAAGATTGAAGCGACAAAGAGAAATAACTAATCTGGATCGACTGAAACGGGTTGATAGATTCACCGTGTAAATTTCTCAAGCCTATCGTAAACTAGCATGATGCTAAAATCAATTCTATATACCTACCAACTCACCTCTACAAAGGAGAAATAAATTATGAAAGCACCCGGTCGTTTAACTGCCGTAACTCTAATCTTGCTGACTAGCATCATGGTGTTAAGCTACAGCGGGAAAGAAGTAATGGCGGCGCCCGATGTTGATCCTGACAGCGTTTTGAATGTCATCCCCCACGATACCGTTGGGGTGATTTACATACCGAGTTTACTAGGACTTAATGATGAAATTAATACGCTTCTGACAGAACTGATTCCTGAAGATCCACCGCAAGAACTACCCGCTCAGATATTAGCTGAGACCTTTGGCGCAGGTTTTGAAACGCTAGAAGAATTGGAGGAACTGGGTCTGGATATGCGGAGAAACTTCGCGGTATTTCTCTCCGATGTGAATCCAGTGCTGTATTCCGCTGCGGTTCACGTTAAAGATGCGGAAAGCGTTAAACAGCTAATCGAGATGGAGGCGGAAGGCAGTAGTTCTTCCACCCATAACGGTGTGACGTATTATACTACGGGTGAGGAGGGCGCATTTGTTCTGATGGACGATGTCATGATCTATTCAGGTTCAGCGGAGGTCTGTAAAAAGGTCATTGATACTCAGAAAAAAGTGATGCCATCGATTGCAAGCACTACCGATTTTCAATCGCTCGAACTCGATACCACATCTGGCGTAAATGACGTGATTGCGTATTTTGCAATGGATACGATTGCGGATGCCCTCCGTTCCACGCTGACTGAAAAAGCGGAAGGATTAAAGGAAGAAATGGAGGCAAGTGCAGAAACCGATCCAGAGCTCCGTGTCGGTTTAGGGCAGGCTCAAAGTCTAATTGACGGCGGTCTATGGATGCTGGATCAGTCAAAAACCTTGAGTCTTACCTTGCAGCTCAACGGGACCGACCTCCAGGTGTCTCCGTTCCTCAAATTTAAGCCAGATAGCGAAATCCAAACGTATATTAGTCAAATGCCGAAGGAACTAACACATCTTAAATACCTGCCCCAAACTGCGTTTCTCAATGGTGAAATGCAATTTCAGAAGGAGATGTTCATTGAGCTTACACAGACAATGATGCAGTTATTTATCCCTTCGAGTTCAAACGCGGATACAGCGAAGATTGAAGAAGCATCCGATGCACTTACTGAAGCCACGAAGAATTTCTACGCAGGCTTGGGGGATGAGTTCGCTTTTTCTGTCAATTTCGGTAGTAGCCTGATGCCTGACCTTTTATACATCTACGATGTGAAGGATGAAGCACAGGTTAAAGCTACCATGGAGAAAGACTTCACCGGATATTTGGGAGCGACCATGGGACTAATACAAGCGCTGGGAACCACGGAGGAATTCGCTGGTATGTACAGCGATGTGTCTGCAGGTCCCCCAGAGATATACAGTGGTGTGGAGATTAAAAGTTATATGCTGCCAAATATCAACGCCATTTTCGCTGAACTTCCGCCCGGAATGGAAGTTGCTGCCCCAGAGCAGTGGAATATCTACTATGTCATCAACGGTGGAAAAATGCTCTACGCAATGGCGGGTAACGCCCAACTTATAAAAAGCGTACTAGACCGAATGGCGGGTATGGAGGCAGGCTTTGATGAAGGGGTTGGCTACGCCAAATTGACCGGTGCGTTGACGCTCAAAAACAACATGTTCTTTGCGCTTTCACCTATCACTGCAGTCAAGAGTTTGGTACAGATTTTTGCGCAAGCAGATCCAAACATTGGCATGATCCAAATGTTTTTGGTGAACATTCCCGAAACCTACAGCATCGGTATTGCTAGCCAAAATCGGGACAACGGTGTTGCAGGAGAGCTATTTATCTCACTCGGCGATTTTAAGGAAATCCTCATTATGCTTGTTGGTCTGCAGCAAATGGGAGGAATGCAGTAATTCGACAACACTAGTTTCATCAAAGAGCTGTTAAGTGATGTGGTAGAGGTAGGAAGGAAGAAATGGAAGAACGGAAGGTATCGGTTAATTGATTCGACACCTTCCGTTCTCGCTTTAACTGTGGGAATCGACTAATTTGTCGCGGTCTTTGCGCTAAAACCCGCGTTTTTGACAGCATCGGCCAGTTGGACATCAGTGGCTTTGCCTTTTTCCAGTTTAACAATGGCTTTACCATCTGCTTGGGAAACATCGGCGCTAATCACGCCCGGAACGTTTGTAAGTGCGGCCCGCACTTTGGATACACAGCCGCCTCACGTCATCCCATCAACGTTTAACGTGATTTGTTCGTGAGCCGCCGGTGCTGCTTCGGACATATCCGTACTTGCAGCGGTTTCAGCTTCTGTCGTTGCAGGTGCTGCTGTCTCAGCCGCCTTTTCCATCTGCTTCTCTGAAGCACAGCCAATAGCAAGCAGAATTGCGACGCAGCAAATTAGTGTCAGTTTTAGTATGCGCATTTGGGTTACACCTCCTTTGGGACTATAATCAAGTGCCTATTTATTGTATGCGACGAGATCGCTTTTGTCAAATAGAATCCAACCCTGAAGTTGTCAATAAATGGCAATGTGTAACTTGAGTTATTAGGCTCTGCTGACATTTCGTTGTAACCAGACAATCAAGAGGGTGCACAGACGTATGATTCTTCGTAGGGGTTGGGTCTCCCAACCCTTTGTTTACACGTCAGAGACGATGTCGGGCTTCTGTAGGTCGATTTTCCAAAATCGACGTTTCATCGTCGAAGTATGAATCTCGACCTACAATCTACAATAGATTCAACCTGTATGGTTTGGGTTTTCTAACCCGCATTGGTGAATGGGAAATAGAACCTCGCTTCCACGATTGCAGATAGCTTCACAAATGTCAACACACCCTAATTAAAGAAAGAAACTATAGTAAATGCTAAAAATAAATAGACATTAAAAGTAGTAGGCACACGCCGTGTGCCGTAACTCCGCGAACAAGGTTGATGGCCTCGCTCGTTCATAGTGTCCAATTAATTCTAAAATCTACTATAATCATGAAAATAGACGTGAATTGGGTAAAAACGGTTTATAATAACAGCAGGGGATGGGGTCTACTACATCTGTTTCGTTGATGGGACTGGTCACGGAACCGAGGACTCCCAAATCAGGGTATGTGCCTCCACTGACCTAGAGAATTGGACATCCCACATTGCCATTGGAAGAAAGACAATAGACCCGAATCTGCTCCCTGTCGGTGACAAACTACTGTTGTACGGGGTGAAGGAAGACACGGGAGATTCTGACTTCGGTTTTCCATCTCAGCAGGTAGTAACGTGGACGACGGACGGAGCGACTTGGGCACCACCGAAGAGATGTTTTCTCAGGAACCACGACTTTTGGCATCCAACTGAGTTCGATGGGCGCTATTACGTAGCATGTGATACAGTTGGACATGCACCGCTCGGAAACCACAATTCAGTTGATTTGCTTGCTTCGGCTGACGGCGAACGATGGGAGTGGGTCACGGAGATCGTCCACGGGTCGGAGGAACCTGCCTATTATGATACAACAGGAATCCACTTTGGTACACCGGCGCCCAGTGAAACCTCCCTCTGTTTCTTTGACGATGGCCGCCTGTTAGCTATCACACGAGCGCGGGGACATTGTGCGTTGCTTTCCACCTCAGAACCGCCTTATGATCAGTGGGACCGTTATCTTTCCCGCGAATCCCGCTGCTATGGTTCAGCCCTCGCTATAGTTGGCGAGGAGGTTATTGTCACCGGCAGAAGTTTCGCCAATGAAGGTGTTCGCGCCACGGAGAATCGGTTCAACGATAAGTACAGTGACTACGACCAGAGCCAACTCAGAACTGGAGTCTTCCTATACGAAGATGGTGATATCCGGCTGCATACGGTCCTTCCCAGCGGGGGAGACACCGGCTACGGCGGTATTCTCCCTATCAGTGATAGCCAAGTACTTATCGCGTACTATTCATCCCACGAATACGCAGCGGGCGATAATCACGGTTCCAATGTTTACCTAGCTTCGGTATCGTTGGTGTGAGTCGCTTGAAGATCCAACAGGGGACGACAGGAATTCCCGCTAAAGGCCCATCAACTCCACACGTAACCGTTCGACATCAACACGGGTATGCGTGCGTGCCGATGTCTTACACGCCTCCATCAGGATCCATGTTCCCAACGTACTCTCCCGCAACCACTCCCGATCTCTGCCTGTGGAGATAGCATCTGCAAAGGCATCAAACTGAAGACGATCGTCTTCGACGAGTCCGGGATGAAGGTCTTGAAGTTGGCAATCTTCGACACATTCACCCTTACGGAAAAGCTGGAGATGCCCTCCGTCCCGTCGAATATCCCCATTTTCCCCGTGAAATGTCCAGTGACCGCTCCAGCCGAATGGGTTTGCATGGGAGGCGTTCGTTCCCGTATAGCAGAAAGGCGCACCGTTTGGGTATTCCAGCAATGCCTGACCGCCCGCTGTTCCCCAAACGCCGGTCTGAGCAATCTCATGATCTTCCCGGTGGTGGATACATGCCGTCACATGCTTTGGAAGTCCTTTCGCCGCAACAAGTTGATCGAGTTGATGTGCGGTGGCAGCGTGAAAGAAAATCCCTTCAACGTAAGCGTCCGGATAACGTGAATTATCTGCACGCCAAAGATTTTGACGAATCCAGAATCGACACTCCCCACCAAGCATTTCGCCGATACCATCCGATTCACGCAGCCACGCCCGCATCTTGGAAGCGGCAGGATTCCAGCGTTTATTTTGTCCCTGCACCAGCATCAGATTAGGGTGCGCCCTGCGAACCTTGATAATTTCCCGAAACTCATCCGGCGTCGTTGCAATCGGTTTGACACACAACGTATGCAGCCCAAGATTTAGGCTTTCGACAACCAGCTTTGCGTGCACCGGCGTCGAAGCGTAGATGAGGCACGCCTCTGCATGATGTCTCGCCCGTGCTTCCGTGATTGTTGTATAGATCCGGTCCCCAAGTCCTTCGGGCACAGCGCCTTCTAACGACCCTACCCCTTCTTGTGCTTCCTCAAGGTTGATATCCACACAGGCGACAGGATATAACCCTTCGCAGGTGACTAACGCCTGAAGCCGCCCACGAGCGAAATGGGTACAGCCCACATGAATTGTCGGTATAGCCATGATTACCTCCTCGCACATCTCATCTAAAGTCAGTGCTACTCGCCAAGTGTTTCGTCGAAATCTTGGCTGCTATGCTCCAACACAGCCGTTAATGAGAAATCTCCGCCGTAAGCCAGCAACTGCGCTCCCATTGCGCGGTACTGTTTAATCAGTTCAGGTGTTCCGGCAGGAATGCCCCAAGCGATGCCGTGCCTTCTGGCTTCATCGGCAACTTGGGCGATGGCTGCATCGAGGCTAGTCTGTGTCTCGTCTTCACTCTGGCTCAGGCGTAGCCCAAGATCTCCCGGACCAACGAAAAGCGCGTCTACTCCCGGCACAGCCGCAATCTCTTCGACGTTCTCAAGTGCCTCCGGTGTCTCGATTTGAATCGCGATGAAAGTCTCTCGATTGGCATCGTCGGTATAGGTGCTGTCTGGACGCCAGACGCCAAGCCCGAAATCGCCATCCAGACCGGCACCGTCCATACCACGATTACCTACAGGAGGAAATTTCACAGCGTTCACAATGTGCTGGGCATCCGCCGCATCTGAGATTAAGGGCATCATCAAACCGGTTGCGCCATCTTCAAAGTAACGATAGAGTCGCGTCCGTTCTTGGGTGGGAGGTCGCACCATGCAGTCGATATCGTTGTGATAGCATTGTCCCAACAGGCTCTGCACCTCACGATCGGTCATCGCTCGGTGCTCCAGGTCCAGCCAGATGACATCATAGCCAAAATGGGCGGCGTAACGCACAAAAAACGGCAGATAGTGTCCCAAGCCACACACTCGTGCGCATCGGTTTTGGCGAATTTTCTTTAGGGTTTTGCTATTTCTCATATTTCCTCTCGTTCAGGTTTTAATCGTGTAGTACTGATTCATATTTTGCAAGTTTAGCAGTCATGAGTAAAGATGGACTGGACGAGCCAATCCGTTACGTCGGGATATTGATCGAGATCTAAGACAAATTCTTGTCCTGGCCCCTTGCGACATGCATAGGCGTATTTATCATTTTGATTCCAGTTGTTGTTAAGATCGGGAAAGTGGGTAAGCGGGCACTTACTCTCATCAGGGTAGAAACACCGAGGCAGCCGCCAATCCGTCACCTCTGACCCCTCCGGATCTGTCAGAACTAACCGTTCATGAAAATTCGGGAATAGGCCCGCGCCCGGTTTTATTGGTCCATTGCCCAAGTCCAATACTTCAGACGCAATGTATAGTGTGTTGTTTGGGTAGGGCTCGGGGTATTGTAGGTATTGTAGATGAGGATGGTAGCGCGTCCATGAAAGCTGGTCCTGCGTCAGTTCATTGACCTTGTGTATTTCTCCAATCTGAAGCCAACCCCATAGGATATGTTGTCTAGAAGCGTCTTTGACAAAGCACCACTTGCCAGAAGTTTTTTTAACCTTTTGGAAGAGTCCGAAAAACAGAAACAGATCGCCAATTTGCACACCCTGGTCGCTTAGATGGGTTTGATGTCCCTTGCCCTGACCAAACAGGGGTTGCCAACCTTTTTCACGTGGGTAAGCTTCGTAGTTAATGTCTGGGTCCAAGTGGGCGCGAGACTCGGGAGCAATCCTGTTTTGAGGCTGTCGTCTGCGGGTGAGATTCTCGACTATCTCCCCGATATTCATATCGCCATATCTAATGTCATCGTATCTAATGTTTGAGTCGCAGTCAGGTATCGGCAGGGAACACAGCTTACCATTAGGGAAAATAGGACTGGGACAACGACCGTTTTCTGTATCAAATCCCTTCCTGCTGAGAATTAGTTTCATGTTTGATGTACTCCTTATCGTTGAAGTAAAAGAACAAGTCAATCCCGTTCTCATAATATAAAACGATTCTCATGCCGAAAATATACCCAAAAACAAAAAATCCCCAATTATTTTTTTCATTCTAATAATTGGGGATTTTTAGAAACGTAATGAGACACTCCAAACTGGTGCGGTTAGGATGCCGCATCTACCGGTCTCCCGTTTGGTAGGCGCAGTTGGAAACAGCGTCTACCAAACACCGGGAACGAAAATGTCTATTTATTTTTAGAATTCACTATAAATAAGCGTAGCATTGAAAAGTCCCCAACCAAAAACACTGATGATTGGATGATAGGTTGTTTTCCATTATAACCGATTGCTGTAGCGAAAAGGGACTAAAATTTTTGCGGTGTTTTTTATGCCTGAAAACCCTCTATGAAAGCTGCGACTTTTTCGTTGCGGAATTGGACGGACTTTGCTATGATACCCGAAACTAAAGCCGAATCTTGACATACTCCCCGCCCTAAAGGACGGGGATTCTTTTGATGTCCCTGTCCGTTAGTTTTGGGAATTGCGCTATCAACAAGGATTGCCATCCGAAGATGGTCTTACGTCCTCTCCGTCGAGGGTTGATGCCCCAACCCTGTAGATGTTAATTGCAGCGTTTCTATCACGGTCGTGTGTCGTGCCACAATCGCTGCATTGCCATGTTCTATCACGCAGATTCAACGAGTCATTGACAACCCAACAGACTGAACAAGTTTTACTTGAAGGATACCACTTATCAATGAACGTGATTTTTACACCCTTTTTCGCTGCAATGTATTTCAACTTCACAACGAAATCGGCAAAGCCTAAATCACTGACCTTACGTCCCCAAAGGCGTTTCATGCCTTTAAGGTTCAAATCTTCAAGCCGTATCTCATCGTATAGGTCTGTGAGTTGATGTGCAAGTTTCCAGTGGAAGTCCTCCCGTTGTCGTTCAATCTTGCGATGCTTCCGTGCTAAGTCAAGCCGTGCACGTTCACGGTTCTTTGACTTCTTTTTAGTTTGTGAATGGTTACGACTTGCACGTTTAATAGCGCTGATGCTGCGTTTGAAAAACTCAGGTGAGTCTATATCATGTCCATTATGACCGGTGAGATACCGTTTGAGACCGAAATCGAAGCCTGCGATTTTACCCGTCATGACTCGATGGAAGTCAGGTTCTTCATAGTCTGTTAGGATAGTGATATAGACATCGCCGATGGCATCCCGTTTGATTGTGCAACGTTTCGGATTGCCTGGCACATCACGGGACTTGAAATATTGGTAGATTCGCTTGCCAATCCGAATCTTGTTGCCCGGCAGAAGTTCCCAACCCGCTTGTAGCAATGTGAACGACTTGTATTTACGACGTGGCTTAAAGCGGGGACGACCCCACTTCTTGCCAGCAGCACGGGCTTCAAACATAGCCTTGTAGCCTTTGTCTATAAGAGCCACCACGTCCTGTATCGCTTGGCTTGGCAGTTGATGCCAATGGACGAACTTGGCAAGCCGTTTCAGTTTAGAGATATGGTTTATCAGTCTAAACTTGCCGATATACTTGCCATATATCGCATAGTAACGACGTTGAAGCGCAACGCAGTGATTCCACACATGAGCATGACCATCTATGGTCTTGTGCAATTCACGATTCCCGTGATTGCTATACAGTTTGAACTTGTAGGTCTTCATGGTAGACTAGCTTTCTGGCTCTCATATCCTGTTTCAAAAGGGTGTGGGGACCACCACCGAGCGGTGGGTTGAAACGTCCCCACGAAAGCCAAAAAAGTTATACTATATTTCACCTACAATTTCAACCTTTTTTGACTATCAACCGTATTAGCCGTTCTGTATCCCCGCCCCCGATAAATCGGGACGAAGACGCATAAATGACGGGGTTTTAGAACGGAAGATTTTGATAAACCTATTTTTCAGACACATCGGAGGACTCAATGCGACAAAAGATTAGCGGTACAGGCGGAATGATCCTAGTCAAAATGCTCAAGGAATGCGGGGTTGAATATCTTTTTACCAACCCCGGCTCGGCAGAAACAGGACTCTTTGCGGCTGTTGCCGAAGATGGGGATTTGAGGATTGCTATGGCAAAACATGAGGGATTGGTCTCGGCCATGGCAGATGGATACCATCGCACTAGCGGCAAAGTAGGCGTAGCTATCGCCCACGTGACCGGCGGTTCGCTTCAGATGGCGGGTCAACTCTACAACGCCCAGATGGCAGGTTCGGCGGTGGTTGTTATCGCTGGAGATTGGACAATGGAGGTTCAGGATTTCCGAGGGTTAACCCCCTTTCCCGGCCTGAGTCAGGCAGAACTGATGCGCGGTGTGACTAAAGAGGCGCGTTGCGCTTATCAAGTTAGCTATCAGCCGGAGGCACTTACGTTGGCGACAGCGAGGGCGATGCGGGAGGCGACGAACCCACCAACGGGTCCCGTTTTTATCTCAATGAACGCGAATTTGCTCAATCAGGAGGACCTTGAGGCGGAGATTGGGGAAGGGGCAGGGTATCAGATTGAAGGTCCGGGAGCAGCACGACCCCAAACAATCGAAGCGATTGCCCGAAAACTCGGTGAGTGTGGCTGCCCTGCCCTGATGTTCGGCGATGATGTCTGGAATCAAAACGCACAAGACGAAGCCGTACAATTAGCGGAATTGCTCGGTGCACCAGTTTTGAGTAGTCGGCAAACCAGTGCCAACTTCCCGACCCATCATCCACTGTCCTGCGGTGGCTATCCAGTAGAAAAGGAATTCTCCGAAGTAACAGGGCTGCAACCCGATCTCCTATTCATGGTGGGTTGTCGAGGGCTTCATGGATCTGCGGAGGAACCGACTGTGATGCAGATTGGTCCCAACCCAACGTTGATGGGACGGCACTATCCGCTCGATCTAGCTGCCCAATGTAACCTAAAAGATACCCTGCCCGCACTGTGTGAGGCAATATCCAGCATGTACGGAACTGATACCACCGAGTTGTGGCGCAACCAACGCGCCAAGGTCTCAACTTACGCAAAACTCCTGCTTGAGCGTGAGGAAGCGGTGGTGCGGGAACATGCGGACGACGATGTGATTCATCCTAGTCTGCTAGAGGCACAGATGGCGACGCTTCTACCGAAAGACTCGATAATCATTGGCGAAAACCCAACCGCCCGAACAACACTATTGCCATTTGGACATCAACAAATGTGGCGATTCGGTGGTGGCGGTGGCTCGCTCGGCTGGGCAGTCGGCGGTGCGGTTGGTGCGAAGATCGGGATTGGAGACGAAAGACCCGTTGTCTTAAGCATCGGCGATGGTTCGCTTACCTATAGCGCAGCAGGGTTCTGGTCTATGGCTCGTTACAAGACCCCCGTGTTGACAATTGTTTCTAACAACGAAAGCTATCAAGTTGTACGTATAAACTGGGCGCGAGAAATGCCGGACAGTCAGATGGTGCAGGAAGGCAAATACCCCGGACTCTTCCTCGGAGGACCGTCGATTGATTATGCTGGGCTCGCTCGGTCTCAGGGTGTCGATGGTGAACGTGTCACCGATCCGTCAGAGCTGGGGGCAGCACTGAAGCGTGGAATTGACTGCATCCTCAAAGAAAATCGACCCTACCTACTTGATGTTGTTGTAGCACGAGAAGGGCTTGGACATGAGTCTGAATGGCATCAGGGTTGGCAGATGTAGAACAAATTTCCGCGTGCTGTGTAGGAGGAAAAATATGCGTTTTGGCGTGCAGTTAGGTGCTTTGGCTTTCTCAGCGATACTGGCTATATCGCTCACAGTTGTTGCCGATGAGGAAGTCGAAGAGGTTATGATGCTAGAAGAGGTTGTGGTTACGGCCCAAAAGCGTGAGCAGCGATCTTTTGACGTGCCGCTCTCTATTTCGACGCTGCAGGGCGAAAAATCCGATGCCTTGCGTTCATCTGGCATGGATGTGCGCTTTTTGTCGAATCGTACCCCTAGTTTGCAGATGGAATCCTCGTTTGGGCGTGTATTTCCGCGCTTTTACATCCGCGGCTTGGGCAATACGGACTTTGACCTCAATGCCTCGCAGCCGGTTTCCGTTCTCTACGACGGGGTTGTACTTGAAAATGCCTTGTTGAAAGGGTTTCCTGCTTTTGATCTGGATCGGATTGAGGTGCTTAGGGGGCCACAAGGCACACTGTTTGGACGCAATACCCCCGCAGGAACTGTCAAATTTGAATCGGCGCGTCCCACCCAGACACTAGAGGGATATGGTCGGTTGAACTATGGACGGTTCAACAGCAGTAATTTTGAGGGAGCATGGTCTGGTCCAGTTATTCCATCTGTACTCGCCGCGAGATTTTCACTGCTTGTTCAGCAGCGAGGCGATTGGATAGATAACGAATACACAGACGAGGAAGATGGCCTAGGGGGACATCGGGACATAGCTGGGCGCCTACAGTTTTTGTGGACACCTACCCCGGACTTGGAAGCATGGGTCAAATTCCATGCCCGTGATCTCGACGGCACCGCACGTCTGTTTCGCGCCAATACGCTGTCGAAGGAGCAGGGAGATTTGGTGGAAGATTTTTCGCGTGACCGCATCGCACACGACGGACGCAATGAGCAGACATTGAGTACACAGGGCTTGGCAGCTGAAGTCCGTTATGACATAGGGGATTTCCAACTAGTTTCGTTGACAGGGCTGGAACGGCTCACCACCTTTTCGCGTGGAGACATTGACGGTGGATACGGTGCTGCTTTCAGTCTGCCGAGTGGTCCCGGCGTAATCCCATTTCCTTCTGAAACAGCGTCCGGCATTCCTGCGCTCCGCCAATTCAGCCAAGAACTCCGTCTGATGAGTACCGGACGGTACCGTCTCGCCTACCAGTTTGGGTTGTACTATTTCCGCGAGTTTGTCGAGATGGAAGATTTCAACTACAATACCTTCGCTAAGGGTGTTCAAGATGGGAAGGTACGTCAAGAGCAACTAGCCATTGCGCGAGCGGCGTTTGCGGCGCTGACCTTCCGATTGGTCGAAGATCTGGAACTCGGGGCTGGCTTACGATTGTCTAATGATACGAAGGATTATACAGCGTGGCGGATCGAAGCTCCCGCTGTCACGGAGGCGGGGCCCATCGGTCCCATCCACGAGACCCCTGAAGCCACGGTATTGAGCGGGGATCTGAGCCTACGCTATAAGATCGCACCGAGTGTGCAGACGTATGTCCGCGCAGCGCGTGGATTTCGCGCCCCCAGTATTCAGGGACGGCTGCTGTTTGGTGATGAGGTCACGGTAGCGGATACGGAGACCATTCTGTCTGTTGAGGGCGGCACAAAGTTGCGCCTGTTGGGACAACGCCTGCACTTGGATCTCGCTGCGTTCCACTACTTTATGCAGGATCAGCAGCTCACCGCAGTGGGTGGAGAGACCAATTTCAACCGGTTGGTGAACGCTGAAGGTACGATCGGCCGTGGCGTTGAAGCAGAGCTCGTTCTCGCACCGACCACAGCACTGGAGGTGACAGCCGGGCTTAGTTACAACCAAACGCGTATTGACGATCCGATTTTGGCTATACAGGGTTGCGGCGCACCATGTACGGTGCTGGACCCGCCCGGTTCGGCTGAAGGAACCTTTTCCATTGATGGAAATGGCTTACCGCAAGCTCCAGAGTGGATTGCAGATGTGACGCTGCGTTATGCGGTTGATCTTCCGGCAGGTATGCGCCTCATCGCCTCTACAGATTGGGCTTATCGCAGCCGCGTGCGCTTTTTTCTCTACGATTCTGTGGAATATGCCGATGATTGGCTCTTGGAGGGTGGACTCCGGCTTGCCTGTTTATTGCCATACGGCAACACAGAAATAGCAATTATAGGCCGCAACATTCTTAACGATATGTCTCCTACCGGCGGCATTGACTTCAACAACCTAACTAGCTATGTCAATGAACCCCAGTTTTGGGGACTGGAAGTGGTGCGACGTTTTTGAAGGGCACCACGGTCTTCCGCCAATCCTCCGAATCTTGGTTGTGAGAGATGTTTAACAAATCCTTTTTGCCAAACGCACTCTTTGAATTTGTTGTCATTTCCGATTCCCACTACATGCTCGATCCGGGCGGGACATCTCTCGAATTTGAGAACCGCCGGAAGCAATCTGCGCGGCGAGAAGTAGCCTTGCGCATGGTGGCCGCACTTGAGCCTCAATTCGTTGTGCACAACGGGGATATGGTTCAAGAATACCCCGACAATGTAGAGCGATTTTACAAATCAATGGATGAATCGCTTGAACAGATGCGAGCATGCGGTATTGAGCCCTACTATGTTGCGGGAAATCATGACATCGGTGATAAGCCCGATCCCACCGCACCCGCGTCCCACGTCAGTAGGGAGGTGTTGGATTGGTATCATCAGAGGTTCGGCAAGTCGTGGTATAGTTTCGATCAGGGGAATTGCCATTTTGTGGTGCTCAATTCGCAGATCATGAATGGTACACTCCCTGATGCTGCCGAGCAAGAGGCATGGGCGGAAAAGGACTTGGCTGAACATACAAAGAAACGCCTTTTCATCCTTCTACACATGCCACCCTATCTGTTCGATGAGACCGAATCTTCGATGGGGCATTACGACAATATAGCAAATCTCGCAAGAGTTTGGCTGCTCGATCTAGTACGAATTTACAAGGTCGAGATGCTCCTCGCCGGGCATGTTCACTTCGCCTTCTTTGATCACCTATCGGATACGCGATACGCGGTTTTAGCCTCCCCTGTCTTTACCCGCCCTGGATTTTCCTGCCTGTTTGCCGGTTCGCCACCGCCTGAACGAGGGCGCGATGACGCCCCTAAATTTGGGTTTTATCTGATGCGGGTGAGAGCGGACAAAACAGACATTCACTTTGTTCGGACATCTGGGGTTGAAGAGTTTCCAACAAAACCGGAAGAACGGCTCATCACACGGGTGAGCGGCACACTTCCTCACTCCCCACTCGGCATCACGCTGAGTCAGCCGTTGTCGACGACCGCCGAAATTCCACGCGCTTGGCCCGCTGCGATACGCGAGAAGGTGAGAAATGACTATCCCCTATTCGCATGCATGGAGATGGGGGTTGGATATGTCCGTGTACCACTTACCGATTTTCTAGACACCTTTCAGCGGAGGCGTTTGGAAATCTTGCGCAAAGAGGGCGTGAAGTTAGATGCCGTGGCCATTTTCTCCGAAGAGTTGGATATTTTGGATACGGTGCGCCAAATTCATCCAAGGATAGATGGGCTGGAAATCCAGATAGTCGAAACGCTTTATCCGTCGGAGAAATGTATTGAAATCATCAAAGCACTTCAGACAGATTTTGGTGTGTCCGTTACATTGTTACCGATTGTTTGTAGGGAGGCAACTTCAGGGAAACAGTTTCCCCGCTTTCGGCTGGGATACACTCCTCAGGAAATCCCAACCCTTAATCAATTTTTGGCGGTAAATGGAGTAGCAATTGATAGGGTTATTTGCAAGCTGGATACCGATCAATCGCTGTGTAATCAGATTCAGGAAATTGTGGGAATAACACCCTTCAGCCATATTTCTAATGTGGATTTCAGCCTTGAATTCGCCGCGACTAACAACCAAACCAACGCAAACTTAGCAGCGGAGGGGCTGTTTTCGATGGCGACGATACCGGGAAGCCGCATCTATTTTGAACCCCTCATCGATCTCGATCGCACGATGGATGTAACGCATGGTCTGTTGGACACCCTTTGTAATCCACGTCTTGCAAGCTATACTCTACAATCTCTCAACACGATTATGTTTAGCCGGTCGTTGAAGGTTTCAAAGCACTCATTTCGTCTTCAGCAGGTGAACGGTTTGAAGGCTTTACAGCTTTCGACCGACACTTCGACCTATACCCTGTTACTAGACAGCGGATCGGAATCCACAGTAAGCGAAGCGCTCAATGTGGAAGCATTCCTAGATATGAAAGAGGGCGAATCGCTGAAGGTCTACCAATTATCCAAGATTACTCTCCAAAGTGTAAAATTTCATGACGCTAAAAACTGCATTTTGACACCTGACCAAACTCCTATCCTCATTGAAAGTCCGTCAATTGATTATAGTGAATTCTAAAAATAAATAGACACTTTCGACCCCCGGCGGGGGTCTTGGTTGGTGCGCAGTTGGAAACAGTGCCTACCAAACAGGAGAACGGTAGGACGGTTTGCTAACCGCACCGATTTGAAGTGTCTCATTAATTCTAAGATCCACTATAAATGAGAAGATCTATCGAAAAAATCTTAGTGGCGTAGAACCACAAAGGTGAAATCTCATGAATGCTCTGTTATCTCCATTCCATTACACTCATTCGCCAACTCTACCCAAATTGCTCTGGGAATTGGGGTGCACGCTAGTGTTCAGCACCTACCAAGCGGGTAAGGTTATCTTTATCCGCGCCACAAGCCCGGAAACGATTGAGCAGCCTGCTTTGGACTTCCCTCGACCGATGGGATTGGCGGTTTCCGATCAGCGGATCGCAGTGGCTACACGGGAGGAGGTAGTGGTGCTTACCAATACTCCCGCAGCAGAAGATACCTATGTGCAGGAGAAAACTTACTTTAGCGGAGAGGTCGACACCCATGACCTCGCTTGGGGGAAGGATGGACTGTGGGCTGTCAACACCCTCCTTTCCTCCATGGCTTTGACAGACGAAAACTCCGATTTCGAGACCCAATGGCGTCCCTCATTTGTCAGTGACGTAACGCCGGAAGACCGCTGCCATCTGAACAGTATGGCCATAGTAGATGGTCAACCTGAGTATGTAACAGCGTTTGGGAGGGTGAACACCTTTGAGGGTTGGCGTGAGAACAAAGTGGCGGGCGGGATTCTGATGAATGTTCCCAGCGGCGAGATTGTGTTGGAAGGGTTACCGATGCCGCACTCACCACGGGTGTATGATGGGAAACTTTATCTGCTCCTCTCCGCGACTGGGGAGTTAGTGTGTGCCGAACCCGAAACGGGCAGATACGAAGTGGTTGCTCAGTTGCCCGGCTTCGTGCGTGGCATGGCACGTTGTAGGGACTATCTGTTCGTGGGATTGTCAAAGCTGCGAAAGACGAGTTCGACCTTCGCAGCACTGCCAATCTCCGAAGATGCGCTGTTCAGCGGCATCGTGGTAGTGTCTCTATCTGAAGGACGTATTGTTGAACACCTAAGGTATGAGACAGGTGTTGAGGAGATTTATGATGTGCAGGTTTTACCGGAGGGAGCCTCCATTAATCCCTCACAACCATCGTAATTCCCTATAGACTTTCTATCGGTTGTGCGTTTCCAAAAACGGGTTGTGGTCCATCAACCGGCGCAGCCCAACCTGCTGCATTAGCAATAACGCGTAGCACGTCCGGATTATGATAGATCGGGTAGGTTTCGTGTCCGGGACGGAAATAAAATATCTTGCCCTTGCCGCGGTGGTAGCAACAGCCACTGCGGAATACCTCACCGCCGGGGAACCAACTGACGAAAATCAGTGTGTCCGGTTCAGGAATATCGAAAGGCTCACCATACATCTCAGCGTGCTCAATCTCAAAGTATTCATCGATCCCTTCGACGATTGGGTGGCCATGCTCTATGACCCAGAGCCGCTCCTTCTCGCCTGATTCACGCCATTTGAGGCTGCACGATGTCCCCATCAGTTTGGTGAAAATCTTGGAATTGCCATCAAGAATGCGGACGTGCATTCTATCAACAACTTCGTCCGCTACCTCCCCATGCGCCCCGTGTCCCCACCAGATTAAAACATCCGTATTGGAGAGGACTGCTTCTGTCAACCCATGTTCCGGCTCATCTAATGTTGCGGTGTGCACCGCAAACCCCGGCTGTTCTTTAAGATAATTTCCAATTGCGTTGTGCATGCCGTCGGGGTAGATCTGTGCAATTTGCTCATTGGTCTTTTCGTGGCGATATTCATTCCATACTGTTACTCGAACTACTTTGCTCATATAACCGTTCCTTTACTGTTTATGAATCATCTTGGATCGCACTGATTTCATCTTTGGAGATCTTATGAACACTTTTCGGGTTAAACGTCTGTGTTGTCCCAGATCTCAATGCGACTTCAATCCTTCCGCCTGTCAATACGAAAAACTGAATTAGAAATCCACCGCCCTGCATTGATTCGACTTGATACTGATCCGTTTCTATTCCATCAACCCATGTCGGAAGTGTATCAGCAAACTCAGGGTGATCGAGCACTTCCTGCGGCAACGCAATAATCAGGGTGCCGGGCTCGTCCCCTGTTCGGGTGCTGACCATAAAACGCACAACCTGACCCGCATAATCAAAATCGCTCGTACCTGCACGTTCCGGCGGAACAATCCCCCATGTCAAATGGTGGATGAACGGATTACCGTAACCCTGACTTAGCATGTGGTCTAAGGCTTGGTTGTCTACCGGGTGGACAACAGCGACATAATCGAACCAACCGTTTCTTCGCTCTAGACTGTCCTCTGGCAATTGTGCCGAAACGTTGATATAGTCGCACTCATCTACCGGCGAGGGATAACAACGGGCATCCCAACCGGAGACATAGCCGAGTTTTTTTAATGGACCTGCGACAATATACGGCGGGTCACAAAAGATTGCGGCGTGATCCAGATTGGGATGCAGTTGAACCCCTGCTGCGGTGACTTTTTGGGCTACTTCTGATGCC
>JAGWBT010000101.1:18674-19271 GCA_021295755.1 Candidatus Poribacteria bacterium | reverse complement strand
CAATCAGCGGAGACCATTTTAATGATAGGCATCCGGCTTGGTCTCCCGATGGTCGTCGTATAGCCTTTGTTCACGCCCGCGCGTTAGGGCAACCATCGATTTACACGATGAATGTGAACGGAGAAAATCGTGTACGTCTTTCCGACTGCCATGCCGATGCTAGACCTACATGGTCGCCTGACAGTTCTGCGATCGTCTATTCTGACCAAACCAAGGATGGAGGAACCCGGGATCTTTTTGTGGTAGACATTGAGACATTTCTCGCTGCCCAAGAGGCACCTCCAACGAAACCGGAGCCCGAACCAGAGCCGGAGCCCAAACCGGAGCCGGAGCCGGAACCGGAGCCCGATCCACCACAACAGCCGGAACCGGATCCAGACCCGCATCAAACACCAGATGAGGAGGATAAAAAGGCGGGTGATGGTGATCCACCTCAAGCCCCGAGTGCCGATCCACCAGGAATCCAAGAAGGTATTCAACGTTTGACAACTAGTGCACAGTTCGACATCCACCCGGATTGGAGTCCCGATGGCTCGAAATTGGTATTTACCAAGGAAAGTGCTCCGCTTGATGCTGCGGTGTATGTCCTGGATCTGT
>JAGWBT010000101.1:14965-18579 GCA_021295755.1 Candidatus Poribacteria bacterium | reverse complement strand
TGGATGCCGACGGTAGCAATACAGCCCTTATTTTTGATGAATTGGGACAGGATGATATTCTCGGTCAGCAAGCATGGCGCGAGTAAAACGCAGATCGCATATCAAAGATAACATTAGATTTCAAACCCTAGCGTCGCCCAACAGCGGCGCTTTTTAGGTTTTATAGCAATCTAATCACAGACGCATAGCACTTATCAGTCATGCACGTCTGCAGTTCTGACTACCTCGGCTATGATGAAACCTCGGAGAAACGCGGGTTGTCGCATCGTGTCATTGCTAGGCGACTGCATCGCGCCAAACAACGTATCACCAAGAAAGTCAAGCGTTCTCTCCGTGCATTTGGCGTTTTCTGGAAGTGTTGGGAGCAGCCATACTATGAGGAATGAAAATTATGTCAACCGTTTCGCGTTCTTGGTTTATCTCTTTAGCAATCCATCTGTGTCTTGCTGCTATTATTGGAGGGTATCTAGTAACACAAACCCAATCATTCAAGGATTTGATAGGCATTGAAGTTTTGCAACCAGCGAATCCTCCGCCCAAGCCGCAAGTTCGGAAACCTGTCATCAAACCCGTTCAAAAGCCAGAGGTGCCAATCAAAAACACGATCATCGTTGAACCGGCTAAAGTCCAACCGAGAAGGACAGATGCGGCTGTCCTTCGTACAGCCACTGTTCAACCGCGGAACGTCTCCGCGTTCTCAAATCAAGCGTTGAAACTTAGTGCCCCCGTTAATCCCAATGTGCCGAAAGTGATCAATCCTCATACACCTGTACCTCAGGTCGTAACCCATACAGATGTCCCCGTTTCTGATGCGCCCGATGCGCTAGCTTGGTCTTCACCCGTCGTCACAGGCACAGGTAAAAACGGTGGCCACATGAACCGTGGGATTGGAGGTGGTGGTCGTGGGATTTCTGGGCGGACTGTGCAGGTCAGGATCACTGATATGTTTGAGTTGCCGCCGGGGCTTACGATGGTCAAGGAGGTTGGAGCCGTTGGGGATGCCTTGGACGGGGTGGTTGATGGCGTTATGCTCGGTAATCTTGAAATGCCACCTCTGCCTCGCGGTGAGCCGGGAGGCAGTGTCGTTGGTAAGGGACGGGATATTCGTGGTGTCTTCCGTTTTACGCGCCTTCGCCACGACCTCTCTGATTGGTGGACGGATGCGTCTTCGCTTAACGCATTTGCAAAGTGGCTTAATGAAAAGACACGCATCCGAACAGACATGAACGTAGAGGGTGGAGCACTGAAGTTAACTGACGCCTATGTGATGAAATCGCCGATGCTCTTCATGACTGGACATGATCCTGCTCTTACTAAAGCAAAAAGTGTAAGAGCATTGGACACCGGGCGAATGCTTCGCAGTATCAAGAGTACTCAATTCTCTCAATTAGAAGCGATCTCGTTGCGGCGGTATCTGGTTGAAAAAGAAGGTCTCCTCATTTTTGACGACTGTGGTATGGATAGTTCCGCTCAATCAATGACCCGTCTGTTTCTGGCGAATATGCGGCACATCATGCCAGAATATCATGTGGGGCGCATTCCCAACAGCCATGAAATTTATCACAACTTCTATCAAATGGGTGGACCACCCATTGGCTTTAATATTTACCATTGGCAAAGGTCAATTTCCCATTTTGCCCCTCATTCAAGGGCTATTCCATCACGGAATTTTCTTGAAGGCATTTTTTTTAGTGACAAACTTTCTGTGCTGGTCGTTCGTCGAGACTATATGTGCGCGATGGAAGCAGTCAGTCTGCCAAGTCGTCGTGTGCAATACTCGCCCGGCGTTTACCGTTTTATGACCAATGTTGCCATCTATGCACTAACACACGGCAAAATTTCAGATTACTCCGGTTATGTGCCAGAAGATAAGCAAGCGCAGCAAAAAATTCCAACCCGTGCACCCCAAGCCGCAGCGATTGGAGCGGTCGAATAGTATGTGTTAATCAGTCATGCACGCCTGCATTTCTATTACCTATCACATCTCAAGTAGCCTATAGCTCGAGATTCATATCTCGACACCAAAATGTCAACAGAACCCAGCAAAACAGCACATCTCTTTGCTTGACAAATATCATGAAGCATCCAATTATCTAGGGTAAAAAGTTCAGTCATACACCGATTTGAGACATTTTTGACCCCTCAACAATGGACACGGAAAGGGGCTTCTCATGAAAATGGAAGAAATCTTCATGTTTTTCACGTTTCTCGTTATGATAGGGGCACTCTTCGTGGCGGGGTGCGGTGACGATACAGAAATGACCAATAGCCAACCGATTATTGATCGTCTCATTGTGCCGCAACAGGTCAAAGCCGGGGATAAGGTCAAATTGGAGGCCGTTGCCCATGATGCTGATGGCGACAAGTTGACCTATAAATGGAAAGTCAGCGACGGGACGGTGAATGCAGCCGGGGTATGGACTGTCCCTGCGGAGGCAACGAACGCTACTGTCCTTGTTCATGTCAGTGACGGTGTAAACGAAGCGGTTGAAAGTTCCAAAATCAGTATCGAGATTCTTCCTCCCTTAGAGCCTATTGCGCCGGAGGGGATGGTGTCGATTCCCGCAGGCGAATTTCTGATGGGTACCGACGACCCGTGGCTTGCAAGGTTCACTAGAATGGACGATGAACAGCCGGCGCACACCGTCTACGTCAATGCGTTCTTTATGGACCAACACGAGGTAACCAACTTAGAGTATCAGCAGTTCGTACGTGCTAACCCAAGTTGGCAAAAGGATAAAATTGATGAGCGATTCTACGATAGAAATTACCTGAAAGACTGGCAGGGGAATGCCTATCCCACCGGGAAAACGAGGCACCCTGTGGTGCATGTGAGTTGGTATGCCGCGATGGCTTATGCACAGTGGCAAGGGAAGCGGCTGCCAACGGAGGCGGAGTGGGAGTATGCCGCACGGGGTGGGTTGTCGGGCAAAAAGTTTTCTTGGGGCGATGAATTTGATTACGATCAGGTGCACATCGCTAGGGCGGCTGGTGATAACACCCGGACAACCGGTGATACGGCAAAGGTGGGTGAATATCCGCCGAACGGGTACGGCCTGTATGACATGGCGGGCAATGTGTGGGAATGGTGTCTCGATGAGTACAATGCGGATTTCTATTCTACTTCACCGCGTGAGAATCCGTTTGCCGGGGCGAATGGTCTGGATTGGGTTATAAGCAATTTCACAGAGGTCAAATCAAATCGCGTGTTGCGCGGTGGATCGTGGTACGACGTTTGGACAGACCAGCGCGTCACTAATCGCAGCTCGAAGGAGCCTTTGAAAGCGTACTTCGACACCGGGTTCCGTTGTGTGAAGGCTCAGTAGCCCCTTAAATCTTTGCCCCTTTTTTCCGCGTGATCGGATTGAAATTTCAGTTTTTCAGGACTTACGCAGCCAACTGTAGGTGCTTGCATCCCGATTTATCGGGGATTCATCGGAGATCCGCTCGGACTTGCTTCGCGCCACTCATGCTGAAATACGTAACTCCTGAATCATAGCTTTGTTGTTGCATACAGATCAACGTTTTTATTCGCCAACATGCCCTAGAAAATTGATTATGCCAACAGATCAAAATCTTATCCATCAAACGCTCAAAGGCAATGCACGGGCTTT
>JAGWBT010000101.1:923-14623 GCA_021295755.1 Candidatus Poribacteria bacterium | reverse complement strand
TATGACGAAATCTCAGAGGAACATGGACTGTCGCATCGTGCCATTGCCAGCCGACTGCATCGCGCCAAACACCGCATCGCCGAGAAGGTCAGACGTTCTCTCAGCGCATTTGGTATTTTCTGTAAGGATTGGGGAACATCCATACTAAAGGGGATGAAAGTTATGTCAACCCTTTCGCGTGCTTGGTCTATCTCTTTCGCAATCCACCTCGGTCTTGCCGGTATAGTTGGAGGGTATCTGGTAACACAAAGCCAACCATTCAAGGATTTGACAGGCGTTGAAATCTCTCAGCCAGCGAATCCGCCCTTCAAACCGCAAGTTCGGAAACCCGTTATCAAACCCGTTCAAAAGCCAGAGGCACCAATCAAAAACACAGTCGTCGTTGAATCAGCTAAAATCCAACCGAGAACGACCAATGCGGTTGCCGTTCGTACCGCCACTGTCCAACCACAGACCGTTTCCGCGTTCTCAAATCAAGCGTTGAAACTTAACGCCCCTATCAATCCCAATGTACCGAAAGTGGTCAACCCCCATGCACCTATACCTCAAGTCGTAACACATACAGATACTCCTGTTTCTGATGCGCCCGATACGCTAGCACAGTCTTCATCCGCCGTCACCGGCGCAGGTAAAAATGTTAAGCACATGGGGCGTGGGATTGGAGGTAGTGGTCGTGGAATTTCTGGGGGGCAAGTGCAGGTCAGGATCACTGATGTGTTTGAGTTGCTACCGGGGCTTACGATGGTCAAGGAGGTTGGAGCTGTTCGGGACGCCTTGGAGGGGGTGGTCGATGGTGTTATACTCGGTAATCTTGAAGTGTCACCCCTGCCTCTTGGTGAGCCGGGAGGCCGTGTTGTCGGTAGAGGGCGCGATATTCGTGGGGTCCTCCGGTTTACTCGTGTCCGCCACAGTCTTTCGGACTGGTGGACAGATGCTTCCTCACTTAACGCATTTACAAAGTGGCTCAATGAAAAGACACAAATCCGAACAGACATGAACGTTGAGGGTGGACCACTTAAGTTCACCGATGCGAGCCTACATAAAGCGCCTCTGCTTTTTATGACGGGTCATGATCCCGCACTTGCCCGTTCCAAGATCCCGATGGCTTGTCAGTACGGTGGCAGTAAATTGGATAATCGCTTGTCTGAAACCGAAGCAGCGGCGTTGCGGCGGTATCTGGTCGAAAAAGGAGGCCTCCTCATTTTTGACGATTGTGGTTTCCACGCTGCCGCTCAATCAATAACCCGTCTGTTTCTGGCGAATATGCGGTACATCGTGCCAGAATATCATGTAGGACGTATTCCCAGCAGCCATGAAATTTATCACAACTTCTATCAAGTGGGTGGGCCACCCATTGGCTTTGATATTTACCATCATCAGGGGTCACTTTCCCATTTTGCAGTGGATGGACGCCCTTCTCATCTTCCATCACGGAATTTTCTTGAAGGCATTTTTATTGGCGACAAACTTTCTGTGCTGGTCATTCGTCGAGACTATATGTGCGCGATGGAAGCAGTCAGTCCGCCAAGCCGTCCTGTGCACTACTCACCCGGCGTCTACCGTTTTATGACCAACGTTGCCATCTATGCGCTAACCCACGGTAAAATTTCAGATTACTCCGGTTATGTGCCGGAAAATAAGCGAGAGCAGCAAAGAGTCCCAACCCGTGCGCCGCAGGCCGCAAGAATCGGAGCGGTTGAATAGCATCTGTTAATCAGATACGCCCGTCTACATTTCTATTACCTATCATATCTCAAGTTTCACCGAAGTGCGCCGACTCAAAATCCGATCCTGTAGACCCGCAACAAGGGTCTGCAAAGCCACAGGATTCTCATCTACAAAGGGCACAACGATATCGGCGTACGCTTTACACGGCTCAGTGTAGACCGAGAAATTGGGGATGACATCCCGACGATACCACGCAACCGCTCCCTCAAGGTCACCGCTACGCTGTGCGACATCCCGCAACAGACGACGTAGCACCCGTTCATGCGGTTCAACATCAACGAAGAGTTTGACATCCATCAGGTCTCTGAGTGCTGCCTCCCATAGGATAAGATGCCCTTCGACGATAATCAGATCACTCGGTTGAATTGTGGCAGGCGCATCTCCTCGGGCAAACGACCGCGTTCCTTCGGGTGGCGTTTCAATCGGTTGACGGGCAATCAGTTGACGGATATGCCCTAGTAGTGCCTCCCACCGAACCGCAGCCGGATGATTCGCAGTAATAACCTTTTCCCGTTCTTCTGGAGGGTATTCCAACCAATCCTTGAAGTAGTAATCTTGGTGCAGAATCACCGGCGAGAATTCTTTCAGCCCTTCCGCTAGTGTTTTTGCTAATGTTGTCTTCCCTGATGCTGAACCACCCGATATCCCAACTGTCACCGGTTTGAAGTTTTGGGACATGCACAACTCCTTCCCACCAATTAAGCGCGGTTGTCTCGCAACTTATCACGGATTATACTCCCAATTCGCCTTTCGAGTTCCGTATTTTATTCCATTGATGACCGTCTGATGGCAGTTGAGGCAGGCGTTGTAGGATTTGACTCCGTGGCTCTCGTGGTCAAACTGGATCTCTGGAGTATTGTGAACATGGCAGGTGAGGCAGGTGTAAGCCTCGTACACACCATCTGCATGGACGCTTAGCCGATCGTCCGCTTTCTTAACCGTATATTCCTCCTCGTTTGTTTCGTCGGTTACCAGCCAGCGATTATCCGTCTCTTTTGTTGCAATCGTTGTCTGTCGAGAAAGGGAGGTTCCGTGAAGACCAAACTCCCATTGCAAGTTTTCTGAGGCAGTCCCCCCAGTATCTAGATCGCTCTGGAAGTACGGATCGATGGTAAACAGCAGCATCTCTGACGTATGGCATTTCGCGCATGGGACATCGTGAACCTCTGTCAAAGGGAAGAATTCATCGTGGTCTAACTTTTCTCTGCCATGTAGGACAACAGAAAGCAATAAGATTGGTGCGAGGGCAAGATGGCAGCGGAGGAGGATGCGTCGTGCGCGATGTGCAGTGAAGCTGACCGCAACGCCGGTTCCAAGATTGAGTAGTGCCAGTGTAAACGCCAACCACGAATGCCAAACGAGCGGTTGGGCGGCTGAGTGGATAAGAACAAGCGATAATCCTAACGATGCAAGCCGTTGATGGTATTTGAGCCAGACCTGCCGACTACCCCATCGGATTAACCGTGTCCGCAGAATGTAGCCACTTGCGATAAAGATAATGATAGCACCAATGATACTGAGCGTATGGCGGGCTTCACCGAAACTGGATCTGAGAATGAAGAAGAGGGATATAAGAATCGCCCCAACAACACCTTGAGCGATTTGAATGAATGGATTCATAGTAGGAACTTCGATAAAAAAGCCGGGTTAGGTGATGGAAATGTAGTTTCAACGGAAGCATCCCAGTTGGTAGGCGAGGCGAGTGCC
This sequence comes from Candidatus Poribacteria bacterium, assembly GCA_021295755.1. Taxonomy (NCBI): domain Bacteria; phylum Candidatus Poribacteria; species Candidatus Poribacteria bacterium. The sequence goes on along the minus strand of JAGWBT010000101.1, from coordinate 11,188 downwards.
AGTCGAGCCTCGAAACGAATGAAAAATACTCAAGGAAGCCACAATTCCCAAAACTGACCCGGCTATTAATTTTTTGGAGGCAAATGTGATTACAGAAGTTGCAATCTTTGTGCCAAAACTGACATCCCGCTGAAGCCTGAAATAATTAGAACATAACTCTGCAAAGATGTCAAGTTTTGTGCAAATATTTGACAGGAGTGTTCAAGTTTTGAACAGCTTTAACCCACTTTTACTCTACGGTGACATACCGTACTTGTCCCTCATGTTTTACGAGTAGCAAGATTTTGGCTTCATCGGCTGCTTGTTCTACTACCACTTTGAACTCCGCTACGCTATGAATAGGCTGGTTCTCGACCTCAAGGATCAGGGCTCCTTTGTGGAGTCCCGCCTTGGCAGCCACACTGCCCGGCGCAACACCAGCAATTAACACTCCTTTATCGCTAGTGTGTCCGAGTTTTTCAGCCAAATCGGCTGTCAGGTTCTGAAGGGAGAGTCCTTTCCAAAGATCTACATATTCCTTAGAACCTTTGCCATGTTGAACAACCCGTTCGGAACGTTCACCCAACGTCACAGAAATAGCTTGTGTTTGACCGTCGCGCACGATGGAAATCGAGACAGTGGTTGTTGGCTTATACATGGCAACTGTAGCGCGGAGGTGATTCACATTCTTAATCGCTTCACTGTTAATAGAGACGATTACATCACCTCTTTGTAAGCCAAATTCTACAGCGGGTGTGTCATCATAGACATTGCTGATTAAGGCACCCATCGGTCTGTCCAACCCCAGTTTCTCAGCCAGATCTGAATCGACTTCCTGAATCGAAACACCAAGCCATCCGCGTACGACTTTTCCATGTTCGATTAGCTCTGTTGCTACCTGTCTGACTGTGTTAATCGGTATGGCAAATGTGCTCTTGGATGCGCTGCCAGCGGTCATGCCGATGATTTCACCTTTTGTGTTGACAATTGCACTGCCGCCGGAACCGTGACGCTGATTTGTGTCGATAGCGAACCAGTTCTCATAACTGACGATATTCGGATTGCGTCCAACACCGCTCATCATTCCCAAGGAAATCACCGGTTCCTGATCCACGGTATGCCCGAGGGCAACCATCAATTCACCGATGGCAACGTCATCTGAGTCACCGAATCGCGTCGTCGGAAGTCCGTCGGCATTGATTTTGAGCACAGCAATCCCTGTGTCTTTGTCAGATGCAACTACTTTAGCATCATGACGCGTGCCATCCTGAAGCGTGATAGCCATCTTCTTGCTGTCATCGACCAATTCAGTCACAGCGGCAATGTGCCCGTATTCATCAAGCAGGATACCAGATCCGAAATTGACTTCATATCCAATCTCGTGCGGGAGTATATCTTTAGGTAACACATTATACTTCTGCTTTTCCTTATACGGGTCAGGAGAGAAGAAAAAGTAGTCTTCCGACTTTTCATCTCGGTCTGAGTTTGGGCGCAACCAACGACGAAATTCCTCTGGGGCGAACGGGAATACGTCGCGACGTTCAAAGTTTTCAAAGCGAGGTTTCCAATCTTTATTTCTGTCTAATTGCTCAGTTTCAATTCCGACAACTACTTCTCCAACTTCCTGTGCTAGCACAGTAAAACTTTTGCTAAGTGTTTGCAATGTTTGTCGTTCATCTGCTGCCCATACAGCCTGTTGGAGTATGCCAAAGGCGAGTATGCAGATAAAAACGATGCTGCGTATTTGGGGTATATTCACTTTCATGTTTTTAACCTCCCTTACGGTTTGAACGATAACACACTGTGTATATAGGTAAGTTTCACCAAAATTTACTATACCGTTCAGATCATGTTGGAAACTAGAGGGATAATAGGGTATAATTTCTATTTAAGTGTCGATGAACAGATTTCTGAAGCGTCTGTATGATGCTTTTACCTGTCTGGCTGCTAAAATGAAAGGGAGGATTAACCATGTGTTATAAGACAAATTCTCAAAAGCAATGGATTCTCGCCGTAATGTTTATTGTAGCGAGCATCCTTATCCTACCAAATTTGACTCAAGCACAGAAAATCTTGTTTGAAGATACTTTTGATAAGGCGAATGACAAACTGAACGGCACAGGAAAATGGCACACGGTCTCTGGGGCGTGGGCTATTAAAAATGGTAAGTTAATACAGAACCAACGAAACGGTAAAAATCTGATCCTCGTATCCGATGGTCATTGGGATGAAGAATGGAATGACTATTGGTTTTATTCAACAATACAACTTGCAGCCGGTAAAAGCCCACTCCTCATTTGGCGGTTCCACAGTGATGAAGGTGCGGGTTTTGGCGGTAAAGACGTTTTGCCACCTCGGATGCAGCAGAGCTTGCGCCGTCATGTCATTTATTGGGAACTGAACAAAGACGGGCAAAGATCCGTTGTGATCCGGCATATACGGCATATTGTGAAGGAGTTTGAAAAAACCGAAACGAAAACGAAAGTTGATAAGGGCACAGAGTACTGGATCAAAATCGAAAATCACCCGGCGGGCTACCGTTTTTTCCTCACAGATAATGGTGCAGCAGCGGTCTTGGGTCAATACGGTCCAGCCCTCGTTGATGTTAAGGATTTCAACATACAAGGGGAAGGGCGCATCGGTTTTGGGACACTAGAGGCTGTAATCGAGGTAGACAATGTATTTGTCACTGAACCCGAAAAGAATCCTTTCGCGGTAGAAGCGCAGGGCAAGCTGACAACTACTTGGGGGCTGCTGAAATCAAGCATAGTACAATAAAATTGCGAAAGGAACATGATAGATGAAGGTGGTGGTATTTGGCGCAGCCGGTTGGATGGGGCGAGCTGTGCTTGCCAATTTGAAAGGCAAACATCAGGTTCGCGCTTTTGATCGGGGACCGGAGGCATGGGAGGGTTGGAAAGATATTGAGGGCGAATGGCAGGACGGAGAGATTATCTACGGAGATATTGTGGACTTCTCCGCTGTTCACAACGCCATAGAGGGAATGGACGCAGTTATTCATCTCGCGGTCTCTTTCGGGGGCTACGGCGTTGATGATTCGCAGTCATTCTTGGTCAATTTGAAGGGTTTGTGGAATGTGCTGGAATCTGCACGACAGCGCGGTATTAATCGCGTGGTGCACATCGGTTCATGCCAGACTGTACATCCCAAAGGGATATTTTTTACGGCGGATGTTAGAAGACCTGATGGCAGTCAATACGCGGTTTGTAAGCGTTTGCAGGAAGAGATGTGTCGGCAATTTTACGATGCCCACGGGTCGCAGATCATCGTCTTGCGCCCGGATTATATCGTGGACAGTCGATTGGGAATCAACAAGCGCCGAGAGGAACTAGGCTCCGAAGATGCGCCGGTACGGAATGGCTGTGTGTGTCGCCACGATCTAGCGGAAGCGTGTCGTCTCGGAATAGAGTCCACGGCAATCGACTTCGATATCTTTCATATTGTGGGCACCCCCGAAGCCGATAAGACCTGCAATGTGGAACGGTCACGTCGTGTGCTAGGGCTGGAGTACCGGGGCGATTTGGAGCAGTATCGGTGAAGATAATACTTCTTCTTTCATTGATTGGTATAGCATCTCTGTGCATAGAAGCGGAATTGAGAACGATGCCTATAAAACAATAAGATATAAATATGAAAAGGCATAGGGATAAACGATTATGGCAATAATGTGGATGGTGCGCGCTGGACAGGGCGGATACCTCATTGAGGAATTTGTTACCCGTGAACTTATCGCTATTGGCTGGCATAAACTCGGTGATTTAAGCACGGTAACTTCTCAAGAAGAAATCAGAGAGCGATATGATCGTGCATATCCCAACGAAAGACCGGGTAGAGCGGCACACGCTGTGTCCATGATTTACAAGTTCCGATCTACACTTGAGGCAAATCAAAAGGTGGTAACTTATGATCGTCAGAATCGCAAGTACCTTATCGGTAGAATTATAAGTGATTACTATTAGGATACCGATGAAATTGCCGAGGAGATCTCCGATTACGCTCATTTACGAAAAGTTGATTGGGAAGGCAGTGTAAGCCGGGATGTGCTATCTATTTCCTCAAGAAATTCATTAGGTGGTATCCAGACGCTCTTTTCAGTAAATGAAGAAGTATCGACAGAATTGTTATCTCATCTGGGAGAACCTACGTCGCCAGAAAATACCGAGGAAGATGATAACGGATTCGATCAAATCAGGGCGGATACCGTTGCACGAGCCCATGAACTTATCAAAGACAAACTATTGAGGCTATCCCCTGATGAAGTGGAAGATCTAGCAGCAACGATTCTGCGAGCCATGGGATACAAAACTCGGGTTATGCCTAAAGGAAGAGATCGGGGAGTTGACGTACTAGCTTCCCCAGACGGACTTGGGCTTGAAGAACCGAGGATTAAGGCCCAGGTAAAACACCGGCCGGGAACAACCATGGGGGCTCCAGATATTCGTAGTTTTCTTGGCGGTTTACGAGAAGGTGACACAGGGTTATATATCAGCACCGGCGGTTTTACACAGGACGCCAGATATGAAGAAGATCGTTCAAATGTTCCTCTAACTCTATTGGGGCTTGATGATCTTGCAGACCTTATTGTGCGCCACTATGAGGGTTTTGATATTGAAGGCAGGGTGTTGATGCCGCTAGTTAGAGTATACTTCCCCGCCGAATAGTTAACGGTGTTTGCGTGGTCTCCCGGAGACACTGCGGTCTTACGGATGCCTGAAAATCTATGTTGATTGTCACAATTCAAGCGGATAGCAAAATGGATAGAATACCGCTGATACATTTCCTAAAACTACCGCGGCAACTAATACAAAGCCATTATATATCGACTAAAAGGATATTCACACGATGACCAAACGCCCCAAAATCGCGGCAATCGTCACAGAATACCGCAAATATTCCCACGGTCAGCACATCGTCGATCGCTTCTTGGAGGGGTACGGTTGGAACGGTCAGCATCACCATCCGTCTATGGATCTGGTTTCGCTCTACGTCGATCAGCGACCTGAAAGCGACCTGAGCCGTGACCGTGCGGAACGCTTTCCCCAGATGAAAATCTACCCGACCGTCGCTGATACCCTCACCCTAGGAGGGAGCGACCTTGCTGTTGATGGGGTCCTACTGATAGGCGAGCACGGCAGCTATCCCACCAACGAGAAGGGGCAGCATCTCTACCCACGCTACGAACTCTTCATGCAGGTTGTCTCGGTCTACAGAACTACCGGCAAAACTGCGCCCATTTTCAACGATAAACACCTCTCGTGGAACTGGGACTGGGCAAAAGAGATGTATGACATCTCTCAAGAGATGGACTTTGCGTTCATGTCGGGATCGTCCCTGCCGGTGACTTGGCGCACCCCGTCCATTGACATGCCGTTGGGCGCCCGTGTCCGTGAGGCACTATGTATCGCGATCGGTGGTGTTGACAGCTACGACTTCCACGCCTTGGAAACTATTCAGTGTATGGTGGAACGCCGCGCAGGTGGCGAAAAAGGTGTCAAATGGCTACAAGCCTACCGTGGCGACAAATTCTGGGAGGCGCATCACGAGGAGCTGTGGTCGCGTGAGCTGTTTGAAGCAGCACTCTGCCGCAGTCACACCCTCACCCCCTCACGACAAGGATTCAACAACATTTTTCCAACCTTAGACGAAATGAAGCAGTTGGTCGAAGACCCAATCGCCTACCAGTATGAGTATTTGGACGGCCTAAAAGCAACCATGATCCTTATGAATGGATTGGTGCAGGATTTCAACTTCGCCGCTCACCTTGAAGATCAGGACGCTCTGTCCACGCAGATGTACCTGCCGATGCCCCCAGCCCGCACGACTCTTGCCAACTTCTTTTCGCCGTTGGTCAACAATGTTGAACAGATGTTCCTGAGCGGAGTGGCGACCTATCCAGTCGAGCGCACGCTGCTCACTACCGGGTTGGTTGCTGCTGGTGTGGAGAGTCTCTTTCAGGATCAGACGCGGCAGGAGACACCGCACCTGAATATTTCTTATCAACCGACGAAAGAATCGACTTTCTGGAGAACCTGATTCCACAGGAGAAAAACGTAAATGGCGTCGAAACGTATCGCTGTGATTGCCACCATCTATCGCTACCTGTCACATGCCCAACACTTCGCCGACCGCTTCATGGTTGGCTACCCCTACGAGGGCCGTTGGCACCGTCCCGACACCCAAGTCGTTTCCCTCTACGTTGACCAGAGACCCGAAGGGGACCAATCCATTGACCGTGCCCGTGAGTTCGGCTTCTCCGTGTACCCGACCATCTCCGAGGCATTGCGCTGTGGAGGAGACAAACTCGCTGTCGATGCTGTGTTACTCATTGGTGAACATGGTGAATATCCCAAGAATGAGAAAGGTCAGGTTCTCTACCCACGCTACGAATTTTTCAAGGAATGTGTAAAAGTCTTCGAGGAGGATGGACGCGCTGTGCCAATCTACAACGATAAACATCTCTCCTACAGTTTTGAGAAGGCACAGGAGATGGTGGCTGACGGGCATTGCTTGGGATTCCCAATCCTCGCCGGCTCATCCCTACCAGTAACTTGGCGCCTGCCAGATGTCGAACTGCCGCTCGATTGCGAAATCGAAAGCGCCTTGATGGTGGGAGTCGGCGGCTCCGATCCGATGGATTATCACGCCCTCGAAGCCATGCAGTGCATGGTTGAACGCCGCAAAGACGGTGAGACCGGGGTCAAGGCGGTTCAATTAATCGAAGGGGATGCGGTGTGGGAGGCTGGCGAGGCAGGAGGTTGGTCAAAAGAACTTCTGGAATCAGCACTCTCTCGGTGCGACAGCCCGTGTGGACTGACGGAGGAAGATGGTCGGACTCAAGATCTGCTTGGCAGCGGTGAACTGCAGAAGTTAGTTGAAAATCCAGCAGCCTATCTTATCGAACGCAACGATGGACTTCAAACCACGCTACTCATGCTCAACGGTGCTATCAGAGACTACTGCTTCGCTGCGCGACTCAAAGACGTACCGGATCCGGTGTCCACACAGTTCTTCCTACCACCGACACCCAACGTGACCTACTCCGCTTGCTTAGTTGCTAAGATTGTGGAGATGATTATGACCGGGGTTGCCCCTTATCCGGCAGAGCGTACCCTGATTGTCAGTGGGATGCTGGAGAGTTGTCTAACTTCGCGGATACAAGACCATCAGCGTCTGGAAACCCCACATCTGCGGGTGGAGTATCGTGCGCCGGCTGAATCCCATCACGGACGGGCTTGAATCTTACGTTTTACGATGGCTATGGTAATTAAAGGATATTTCTGTTGATTAAAGTAAAAATAATATGAAGGAGAACAGTATGACACCAGAGGTAGCGCTGCAAAAGCGAGAACAGGTGATACGCGATGGCTACTGTGTGGTAGATGATGTCTTAGCTGAAGATTTTTTACAGGAACTCCGAGAAGAATCAGAGCGCTTGATTGCTGGGCATGAACCGCCACCTGACGTGAGGTATCAAGGGCAACATGTGGGTGTGCGGGGTGCGGACAACCCAATTATCCAGAAACTGTTGGATTGGCAACCGTCACGCGTCGCACTTGAACAGATGGGCTTTGGAGATTTCGAAAGCACCGGAGGAATTATCATCCTTACTAAGGATCCTGACGAACCCGCGCTCTATTGGCACCAAGATTGGATGCTATGGAACGATCCGATGAGTTGTTCGCCATGGCCGCAGACCATCGGTTGAAAACGGCTGTCTCAAGATTATCCCCGGCACCCATCTTAACCGCATTCCGCTGCACGATCAACTGGTTCCAGCTCACGAACAAGGGGCTCGATTTATTGAGGAGGATCATCCAATCATGTTCAATGATCACCCAGATCAGGTAAACGTCTTTGCCAAATCGGGCGCGCTTGTCTTAGCGGATGCCCGTGTCTTGCATTCAGCGCACAGGAACCTGACAGACGAGCGGCGAACCCTGATCTTAGCGTGGCATAAGCGTCCCATGACAATTCCTGACAATTGGGAGGGCGATATTCCTGAGATCATTGCTAACCGCGACCCGAATCAGGAATACACTGGCTCTCGCATCCCTAGAGAATTGCTTCAATAGGACCGACACACTTGATACACAGTTTCTCCGGTTCGTTGAGGTAGCTCCTGTCCTCCAACGAATCGGCTCCGTTGCACGAGAGTCCAAGTTCCTCTGCCAATCTTATCGTTCCTCCTCAATTCCCCCTTTTGAACCAAATCTTCAACGCAGTCTCGCCCATAATTTTGTCTTTTTCGTCCTTGCGGAGAGAAGGTAGGTGAAAATCGATTAGATCCACCAGTTTCTGGTAGCCCGGCTCTTCGAGGATCCATGGAGAATCTGTACACCACATCATGCGTTCAGGTCCATAGGCTTGGTAGATTTGCTCGACCATCGGTTTCATGTCTTCGTAGGGCCAAGGCTTCTTGGAAAAAGCGTACTCGCCCGAAACCTTGATGTACACATTGGGGAACCGTGCCATGTCGATAACCCGTGAGTAGGTTGCAGGCGGCAAGCACTCATCATCAAAGCGGGGGCGTCCCCAGCGGTCTACTACGCTGGGAGTACTCGGCATGATACCGAGATGATCCAGAGAGATGTTGAGGTTTGGAAAAGCACCCGCCAACATCTCGACACAGTCGATATTGGGGCTACCTGTATAGATATTGATGTTGACGCCCAACTCGTCCGCACACTGAAACAGAGGGTAAGCCTTCAGGTCCTCGACACGTGTGGCATTCGGATTGCCTAGATCGCCAATTCGGATACCTTCAATACCGGTAGCTTCGACCAATTCCTTCAGGCACGTGGATGGATCTGGATCGTCTGCATCCACTAGCCCGGTCGCGGTGAAGCGGTCGGGCCACTTCTGGACACAGTGGGTTACATACCTATGCTCCTCGATCCGAGTGCCCCCCATATCGACCAATACCGTCTTGTCGATATCCGCCGCGTCCATCTCTCGCAGGAGTTGTTCAGCTGGGGCTTCTTTGTCCGCTGGTGCTAAGCCACTGACGCCGCGCGGATATTCGTCACTCAGCTTGGCAAATACGTGCACATGTACATCTACCTTATCCATGTCTGTTATACCTCCTACCTTTCTCCCGCCCTTTCCACTCTTTTCACCTTCCGATTCATCTATTTTCCTCGGTCATGACAAAACTAAATACTGTTTTGCGAGGTGGTTGAGTGCTTCTTTATAAACTTCAAACATAATTGACAGACGGAAAAAGACCTCACCGAGATCATATTCCCGTGCCACTGTATGTGATGACGCTCGTTCATAATATTCCCGTCCAAAATCGATATAAAATTGTGTGCTTACCGGACGGTTTTTATAACGACGACGATATTCAATCCACTGTGGGAAGATGCCTGTGAGATAAAGTGAATAATTGCCAATGTGAGAGTAGATGAGGAATTGACGGCGGGTGTCTGCATTTGCTGCTTCTTGAACCATGTCCGTCAGATAGTGATGGGTTTGTTTATCATTCCGATGAATGCGATGCAATCGATCTGTCCTGACAAACAGGCTAAGGAGATTGGCGATATAGTTGATTACCTTTTTATCTCCCAGGATTCTCTGATCCATTAAGCTGCGACGCAGGAGTACACTGAAGAATAGAAACGGTGAAATCTCCAATATCAGCAGACTTCGATCGCGGATCTTGTTGAACAAGGATTCACTGTTTAGCATAGATTCAAGCGTTTTCGGCAGATGATGAATCAATTGAGCAATCTCTTCATAACTCCGCCCCGGCTTCGGGAAATGCTCAATCAGGAATTGCAGATCCTTGTCCACCAACTGGCTGAGATCTGTCTTAGCAAAATCGGGTATTTGCATTGCGCCATTCTCCTCTTAATCGGCCAATTGTTACGAATCTGTCTTAAAGGATAAGGGATTATCCCAAAATGCTGTAGATTTGTCAATTCACAATAAACAATATCGCACACGCTGTTTAGTGATTCACTAAATGAAGCATAAAGTACAATCTGGTATTGTCCTGAACCTTCCTCAATGGGTAAAAGTTGATTTTGCCAACGTGTTGAGCAAGGGAAAATGTCCCAACAATTTTGCAAGATGCCCTCGCGTGAATCGAGCGATGATACGCCTTGAATTACGTCGAATTATGTCCAGTCTTCAATTAAGTGATTCTTTGAACAGGTGTTATGAGTCTGTGATTGTTATGAGTCTGTGATTATAGTAAAGTTTAGAATTATTGATACACTTTCAATGCAGAACCAACCCCCTAAATCCCCCTTGTCAGGGGGACT
>JAGWBT010000101.1:0-611 GCA_021295755.1 Candidatus Poribacteria bacterium | reverse complement strand
ACAGATCCAGGACATACACCGCAGCATCAAGCGGAGCACTTTCCTTGGTAAATACCAATTTCGAGCCATCGGGACTCCAGTGCGGGTGGATATCGTGGTGTGCACCAGTTGTCAAACGTTGAACACCTTCTTGGATTCCTGGTGGATCGGCACTCGGGGCTTGAGGTGGATCACCCTCTCCCTCCTTTTTGTCCTCCTCGTCTGGTGTTTGATGCGGATCTGGATCCGGTTCCGGCTGTTGTGGTGGATCTGGCTCCGGTTCCGGCTCCGGTTCCGGCTCCGGCTCCGGTTCGGGCTCCGGCTCTAGTTCGGGCTCCGGTTCTGCTTTCGTTGGAGGTGCCTCTTGGGCAGCGAGAAATGTCTCAATGTCCACCACAAAAAGATCCCGGATCCCTTCCGCCAGCGCATGGTTATAGACGATTTGAGCACTGTCAGGCGACCATGTAGGTCTAGTATCTGCGTGGCAGTCGGAAAGGCGTACACGATTTTCTCCGTTCACATTCATCGTGTAAATCGATGGTTGCCCCAACGCCCGGGCGTGAACAAAGGCTATACGACGACCATCGGGAGACCAAGCCGGATGCCTATCATTAAAATGGTCTCCGCTGATT
>JAGWBT010000100.1 GCA_021295755.1 Candidatus Poribacteria bacterium | reverse complement strand
ATAGTTGAAAGAGATAACGTTGATTATATCATCCCAACTAAAACAAGAGAAACAAAATCATCACGCAGCCTCATGTCTAGATTTGAATCTCGACCTACAGGTTGAAAATCCCAGTCTATTGGGACCGAAATCTACACCTGTAGGACCGACCCCCGTCTCTCATAGCCCCAGACGGGCGAGCAAATTTAGGGTATGGCAGGTTGGTTTTACCCGCGGAGAAGGGCGGAGTAGGATATAGGGAGGGAACTCACCAATTCGCGATACTTACCTCGACTCTACTCGCTTGCGGTGTTCATTTAGGTGCTGGATGACGGCCGTGGGGTCTGATTCCTGAAAGCCAAGTTCATATGCTTCATCAATCATCATTCTTGATTGGATGGGGCTGCCCTCAAGCAAGCGTATTGCGTTATCGTAAGCATCTAACGCAGCTTTTGAATCGCCACGTTTGTGGCTGATGTCACCCAGAAAGGCATAAGCAGCTGCTAGTCGCGGTGAGTATGGTCGGTTCGTAATAAATTCTTGGAAGGTGGCGAACGCAGCGTCATAGCGTTGGTTTTCATAGTGCACATGACCAATCCGGAATTGCGCCTGATCTGCAAAGCTATCCTTATAACCCTGGGCAAGGTGTTGTGTCTGTTTCGGGTACGCAATTGTGGTCTGATAGGCTTTCACAGCCTCATCATATTGGTCGAGGGTACGATACATCTCGCCTAGTTGGAAATGCGCCATCATCGTCTGCGATGAGGACGGGTAATCCGATATAAGGGTCTGATAAGATTCGATTGCTTTTTCCGTGTTATTGAGGTGCTTAGCATAGACAACCCCGGTTCTATACACGGCTTCAGCCGCCCACAGGGATTGCGGATGGGCCTCTATCAGTTGGCGGTACGTAGCGGTTGCCTGCTCATAATCGTTCAATTCACGTTCATAAATTTTGCCCGCTCGGAATAGCGCGTAGGGAGTCAATGCGCCACCGATTGATTGCAACTTCTGAATAGTTGCGTACAACTCAACCTCGCGCAGCTGTGACCGGGCCTCCTGTGCGTGCTCACCAGTGGGTACATCAATGATATACTGCCGCGTAAGTGGAAGTGCATCAACATAGTTGCTGGCAGCAATCAGTTCTTGTATTCGATCCCATTCAACACTTGCAAAATCTAGCTCTAGTTGCCGAATCTTTGCTTCCAATTCCGTTTTGACGCGAGCTGGATCCTGGTCATATTTTCCGATTGCACCCAAGTAGATCGGATCTAGGGTAGGCAGATAGGCATACAGAAATGTCTGGAAGGCATCAATCGCTCGCCGACAGTCCCGCAATTTTTCGTAACAGATACCTGACCAATAGAAAACTGCGTGCATCTTCCAGAAGTCAGGGTGCTTCTCTGAGAGCTGTTCAAAAGCCTCCACAGCCCGGTCATATCGTCCCCGTTCTAGATGAATGCGTCCAATCTGAAAAAACGCCTCCGCTGCAAAAAGGCTCACCCCATGGTAGTTGTCCACAACCTTCTGGTACGCTTCGATCGCTAGCACCGGCTGATTCAAGACCTTATCTCGTAGATTCCCGATGCGCCATTGTGCTTCAGAGGCGAGCTTCGTGTCCCCGCGCCGCTCCAAGATCTCCTCATATACCTCGATCGCTTTTTCAGGTCGGTTCAGTTGATAGGGGCTGCGGTACAACTCCGCAATATGGAATCGCGCTTCAATTGCAAGGGGAGTCGCCTTATGCTCTTGGATGACGCGCTGTTGCTCTTGCAAATCATCAAGGGCGGTTTGAATGCTATGAATTTTTCGCAAGCCGGTTTTATGCGCAAGGTGTGCGGGGGGGAACTGATCAGCAAAAGTCCGGTAGGTCTGAATTGCTTCCTCGTATTTTCCCATCCGACAATACACATCGCCTTTCTTGATATAACCGAGGAACAGATCTTCTGCGGTCGCCCCTTTGCTGCTCAATTGGATAATCTTGTCGTAGACACTTAACGCTTGAGGATATTGATGGGTATAGGCGTAATAGATATCCCCCAATTTTTCGTAAATCCCGCAAAGTTGCTCTACACTGTCTGTCGAATCAGCTAGCTTCTCAAGGAGCTGTGCTGTCTCATGATACTTACCCCTTTCAAGCAGCGTGGCTATATTCTGAGCCTGCGCCTCCACGATAGCGAACAGCATCAGGCAAAAAGCAACAACACAAAAGAACCATCTCAGACGCAAAACATATTGCGAATAACCCAATATGGATCCTTCCATTCTTATATCCCTCCCCAGACTAGTTCGATCGGGATTCAGAGCAATGTTGTTTTAAGGAGCCTGCTCTGTCAATACCAGCAATTGGAGCGTTGCCAACCGGTCATTATCCTTCAAATGTCTTGTTTCAAGCGCTTCAGTGGTGTTATTCCAGATCTCCGCTTGTTGATACGTTTTAATTCTTTCGTGAGGAGATTGTATCGGAATGGCACTGATTTGAACATTTGACGATTGATCTTGGTTGATAAAAACCGTGGCAATCGAAATACTAATCACTAGTGCAAGGGTCGCTAGCGCGCTGCGAAAAATCCAAGCAGGACGGCGCTTCGTACCGGACAATCGAAAGATAGCAACAACTTTCGAGAGCAAATGTACCCGTTTAGTGGACGGAGATTCCGTCGCCAGACGTTTGTAGACATTCTTCTCAATGTTATCAAGAACGGCAGGCGGGATTGGCATCTCCTCTGCCTCTGCAGCCAAGCGCAGAGTTCTTTGCAAGGCTTCAACTTCGTGGGCACAAGCAGGGCAACCGCGTAGGTGTTCCTCAATACGGGTAGTCTCCTTCTCATTGAGCAACTCACAAATATATTCGGTGTAGATTTTTTCTAACTGTTTGCATTGTTTCATTCGGCAAACTCCTTGGGAAATGACGATTCAGCAGTTACATTCTTAAATGAGAATACAGGACCACGCCACACGTGCGGATCCGGAATCCGTTCGACAAACTGTCCGGAGGTCAGATTATTGATTACCAGCCTCCAGAACTGGATTGCGGACTGATTCTCACGAAGGATTCTGATTTCCCATTTTCCGGGAAAATGGTCAATGACATATTGTGCTGCTACGGTTCCGATACCTCGCCTCCTATATTTGTTCAGAATAAAAAACTCCGCTATGGAATGTGCGCCATCATTCTCAGGCAGCCAATTCACCTTATTAACAAGCGCAAATCCAGCAAGAGATTCTCGAAACAGGAACAAGTAGGGGTATCTTTTTTCTTCCATCCAGTAACAGTCAAGATATGAATAGCCATATAAACCGAACGGGTCAACATCATCATCAGTTACAATGCTCAGGTCATATTGATAGAGTTCAAGCAGCTGTTGGAGAATTTCCCTTTGTGATTCCTTGGCTTCGATAATTCTAAGATCTTTCATTATCTATGCTAACTTCGCCTACCAATCCATCTATAACCTCAATTCGCTTGAAAGGCATTTTATTGGTCTGCGCAATCTACTACCAAGGGGTGTTACAACCAAAACAGTATTATCTACTTTGCTTATGTCGTTCATCATCTATTTCGCATCTAATTCGGACCTAAATATCGTTTGTCTCCCAGAGGGGTAGTAACAAAGTTTGCAGTTTTTTTACCGCACGGTGCAGGTGAATCTTCACTGTCCCCTCTGCCATTCCAAGCACTTCAGTAATCTCTTTAATCTGTAATCCTTGATAGCGATTCAACATAAAAACAGCTTTCTGTTTTGGCGAAAGTTGATCTATTGCCTCACGAATAACCCGATGCCGATCTTTTTCCTCAATCTCCCATTCGGGATTACTCCATAAATCAACGGCTGTCGGCTCATCAATAGAAAGCTCTTCATCATCAAGCGAATAGGTCTGCCGGCGCGATTTTGCACGATGAAAATCAATGGACAAATTATGAGCAATTTTATAAAGCCAAGTTGAAAAACGGGCTTGCGGTTTCCAAGTGTCAAGCGCACGATACGCCTTAAAAAAGACTTCAATTGTCAACTCCTCAGCATCTTCATAATTCTTCACGGAACGGAGCAGGTAAGCGTAGATCTGCCCCTTGTATCGCTTCATCAGATCATCGAATGCATCGAGGCGACCGGCTTGAAATTGTGCAACTAGCATTTCATCTTCAACCATTCTATCCATGACCAACTTCCCGTGATTGATAGAGTGAGCAATTTTTCCTGTCTAAACTAAACGGTATGTGAACCGGAACGGTTTACAACCGGCATTACCGCTTTTAAGAATTTTTTGTCAACAAGAAAACGACACACCCAAACTCACCTTGGCGCGTTGAATCTCATCACATAAGTGACGAGTAGCGGCAACCGGATCCACTTGTCCACACACCGCTGAAATGACAGCAACGCCGTGGGCACCAGCGCGGATGACCTCATATGCAGTGTCAGTCGTAATACCACCAATGGCAATAACGGGGCACTGTGCGATTTCGGACATCCGTCGCAGGGCTTCTAACCCTTTCGGCAGCTCTGCATCCGGTTTGGAGGAGGTCTGATAGATAGGACCGAAGCCGATATAATCCGCCCCTGCAGAAATTGCTTCTAGGATCTTCTCCTCCGTCCGAGCAGAAGCCCCAATAATCATATCTGCTGACAAGATGCGTCGCCCCGCTACAATTGGCAAATCATCCTGTCCAAAATGAGCACCCGCTGCACCGACAGCGAGAGCAATATCCGCCCGATCGTTGACAATTAAGGAAATCCCACGCTTCGCACAAACAGCTTGCACCGCCTGCGCCGATTCGACCAATTCGCGTGTACTCCTATCCTTCTGACGAAACTGGATGGTGTCGGCACCGCCCTCGATCGCCATCTCTGCTAATTCCGCATGCGCAAACCGAGATTGGATCGTTGTATCGGTGATGACATGAAGCTCACCAATCTTTTCCATATCGTCACATCTCCCATAAAAGGGGCAAGACTATCCAAATTGTCTTAGGAGTTACGCACTTCAGATTGTAGTTGCCCGATTTATCGGGCATCAAGGGGCATGTGCAGACTCCACGCCTATTGTAAGCGGGGCATCTGGTTTCCCCGCATTGGGGGTGAAGCATTGAACTACAACACTTCATTGTTCAACTGCGTAAGTCCTATTGTCTATTCACCTTCAATCAATTCGCCAGCCTTCTTTTTAAAGGCAATCGCGCTTCGTGACACCTCGACCTTCACATTCTCTGCAATTATCAGAACGACAATGTCATTATCCACGCCCACAATTTTCCCATGTAACCCACCCGTCGTGACAACTTCGTCCGCCTTCGTCAAGTTACCTAGCATCGCTTGATGTTTTTTTCGCTTCAACTGTTCAGGACGTAAAATCAGAAAGTACAAAATCGGTATCATCAGCAGAATCGGAAAGAAAGCTCCGAGAAAATCCATAATTCAGTCCTCCAAATTAAAGAATAAGCATCGCATCGCCATAGCTAAAAAAGCGATAGTTTTGTGCGATCGCTTCTTGGTAAGCTTCAAACATAAATTCATGCCCAGCAAATGCGCTGACAAGCATAAGTAAAGTTGATTTTGGTAAATGAAAATTAGTAACCAAAGCATCAACAGCTTTGAACTGATAGCCGGGATATATAAAGATATCCGTATATCCCTGATACGAATCAACGCTACAATCCGTGGCAACCGTTTCAAGAGCGCGAACGGAAGTGGTCCCGACCGCAACGATTTTTCGCCCTTCCTCCTTTGCAGCGTTAATCTGATTAGCACTCGTTTGAGACAGCTCAAAATACTCCGAGTGCATCTTGTGCATCTCAATATCTTCCACTTTGACAGGCTGGAACGTGCCAAGTCCAACATGTAGCGTGAGAGTTACACGGTGAATCCTATCGCGTTTGAGTTTATCCAATAACTCCAACGTAAAATGTAATCCTGCCGTTGGCGCAGCGATCGCCCCTGCCTCCTTCGCATAAACGCATTGATACTCATCTTTATCGGTCTGGATCGGTTCACGTTTGATGTAGGGTGGCAAGGGAACTTTACCCACCTGTGCGAGAATGTCCTCAAAATCACCCTCATATTTGAATCGGACAGTATAAAGACCGAGCGGCGATTTGGCAAGAACTTTTCCCGTTAGGATTCCCTCCCCAAAGGTGATACGCGTTCCATGCGTGACACGTCTCCCCGGCTTTACCAACGCCTCCCAACTGTTCGTCCCCTTCTGACGGGTTAAGAGCAGCTCAATCTTGCCACCTGTCGGCAATTTCCGTCCTATGAGTCGTGCAGGAATGACCTTGGTGTTGTTAAGGACAAGCAAAGAACGAGCAGGGAGAAACTCGCCAATTTGGGAGAATTGCGTGTGGTGAATTTGGCGTGCCCCCCGATCCAAGACCATCAAGCGGGACCCATCCCTTTGTGGACAGGGCTGCTGGGCAATTAGTGCTTCGGGCAGGTCGTAATCATAATCGGTGAGTTTCATACTTGTTACACTTAGGGAAGGATTAGATCTGCAACCTCTCATAAATCGTCGCAATAGTCGGGAAGCGACATTTCCTTCTACAAAACACACAGTAGGAGCGATTTCCAAATCTAGGGTTTGTTTAGAAAAGCGTCGTCTGATACTCAGGCGTCGGATAGCCGAGGTGCTGATAAGCCGCATCCGTTGCAACGCGCCCCATCGGTGTCAACGTCAGAAAGCCAAGTTTAATTAAGTAGGGTTCGTAAACCTCTTCAATCGTACGCTCATCTTCACTGACAGCGACCGCCATCGCCTTCAGACCCGCCCGCCCGCGAAACTTCTCAATCATCGTCCGCAGATAGGCTCTATCGTTGTCATCTAAGCCGAGTTCGTCAATCTTGAAAAAGTCCAGTGCTTCTTGAGCGATCTCATAGGTGACAACGCCGTCAGATTTGACCGTTGCGTAATCCCTGACTTTTCTCAACATATTCTCCGCAATACGCATCGTGCCTCTTGAACGACAAGCCAACTCATGTTCCGCTGCTTCCTCAATTTTTACGGGCGGATGCATCCGCCGGCTCAGTCGGTTGATAGCAATCTGAATCTCCTCCGGTGTGTAATAATCGAGATGGATACGATTGCCAAAGCGATCCCGAAACGGTCCACCCAACAAGCCTTCACGAGTCGTTGCCCCCACGAGGGTAAAATGGGCAAGCGGTACAGTAATAATATCCGCCGCAGGTCCCTGACCGATAGGCAAATCTATCTTATAATCCTCCATTGCGGGATACATCGATTCCTGAACATAGCCCTTCATACGATGGATTTCATCAATAAAAAAGATCCCCTGTTCTTCGAGGGTGGTTAACATTGTCGCTAGGTCCAAGCGTTCCATCATGGGACCAACTGCTGACTTGAAGCTGCTCCCCATCTCATTGGCAACAATCCGAGCCAATGTTGTCTTGCCCAGTCCGGGCGGTCCCACAAACAGAATATGCGCGAGTGCTTGCTCCCTACTTTTGGCGGCTTCGATATGGATACGCAGCTGCTCTTTAATCCGCTCCTGCCCGATGAATTCATCAAGAGTCTGTGGTCTGAGGTTATATTGACTGTCCTCCAGGACCTCGATATCCGACTCGCTGAGAAGGGTTTGCATCTCTTTATCTGTATTCATGTCAGACTCACTGATTTAGTCGAGCAAGAGCCAATCTCACCAACTCTTCCCGTTTTGCTGTAGGTCCCAAGACTTTCTGGGCATCCACGATTGCCCGCTCCGCTGCGGACTCAGACGCTCCCAAACCCACCAACACCTGTACACCCGCTTCCGTATATTCTTGCTTGCCTGCCTCATCAACCTTGGCATCAAAGTGAATCTTACGCACGGTGTTCTTCAATTTCATTATCATCAGTTGCGCGAGTTCTTTATTGAGACGTGGCACCCGCATTAAGGTGGCGTGATCGGCATCACGGATCGCACGCTGGAAATCCGGAGGGGAGAGTTTGGAAACGACATTTAATGCGAGGGCGGGACCCACCCCTTTCACCACAAGGGCGGTTTCAAACACGGTAAGGTCATCCTGTGACGCAAATCCATAAAGCTTGACTTCATTTTCCCGGCAATGATAATGCGTATAAAGTGTGATATCGGATCCGACCTCCGGCAGCTGGGTTTTTGTACTCTCCGGAATCTCAACGCTGTATCCGACTCCATTAACATCAACGATGACCTGTTTTGAGCCATTGGCCGCTAAGATGCCCTTTACAAACGCAATCATGACTTGAGGTGCCTTTCACGAAGTTGAAGTATTTTATGGGAACGTGCATGACAAATTGCTATAGCAAGCGCATCTGCCGCGTGATCTGGACGAGGAATCTCTTTGAGCCTGAGCAAAAGTTTAACCATTTCTTGGACTTGACGCTTACTCGCCTTACCATATCCAACAACCGCTTGCTTAATCAGAGCAGGCGGATAACTATAGACCCGTCGATTTGTATTTGCAGCAACTAGTTTAGCGATACCTCTTGCCTCTCCCACAGCAAACGCACTGCTCACATTCTTGCTAAAGATAACATCCTCAAGTACAAATAACTCCGGCTGATATTCATCAGCCAACTGAGTCAGTTCGTCATGAATAATTTTCAAACGTTGCTCAGATTCATCCTTTGACGATGTCCGGATGCTGCCGAAACCGAGCGGAGTGAACGTTGATGACTCAGCTTTGATGATGCCATAGCCAGTATTCGCGATTCCGGGATCTATGCCGAGAATAATCATTTGTTCAGTAAGATAGACAGGATTTACGCAAATTTAGCACACAGAGGGTAGATTTTTGATTTTTAACCCCCTAAATCCCCCTGATCAGGGGGACTTATGAACGTGCTGCGTAAGTCCTAATAGAATGATTTACGTGAAGAAATGGTGCAATAGAATTGGGACTTCTTATTCCACCTGAATGAGCTAGTGCACCTTTAGCATTACGTTTCACGCGCTGTACGTTTTGCACCGTCTGCTGACATGAACTGATAGAATCAAGCTGCAGCTTCCAAAATATCATCGGGGATGTCGAAGTTTGCATAAACCTTCTGAACGTCGTCGCTATCTTCCAAAGCCTCCATCAATCGCAACATCCGCTGCGCTTCCTTACCTTCCGATTGCACCGTAGTCTGGGGAAGCATCGTCAGTTCAGCCTCCAGAATCGTTGCCCCGGACGCCTCAACCCCTTCTCTGACCGCCTCAAAATTCTCAGGAGACGTGATAATCTCTAGGTTGTCCTCCTGAACTGTCAAATCCTCCGCGCCTGAATCCAGTGCAATCATAAAAAGCTCATCTTCGTCAATACTACCCTTTTCGATAATCATCCAACCGCGCTTATCAAACAACCATGAAACCGAGCCGGGTTCTCCCATATTCCCACCATGTTTGCTCAAGATATGTCTAATATCAGCAATCGCTCGATTCCTGTTATCCGTCAACACATCGATCATGAGCGCAACCCCGCCGGGACCATATCCCTCATATACGATTTCCTCGTAATCCACGCCGTCAAGTTCACCAGTACCACGTAGAATGGCCTTTTCGATGTTATCATTCGGTACATTCTTCGATCTCGCGGTTAACACCGCCGACCTCAAACGCGGATTTATCTGGGTATCAGAGCCACCGATTCGCGCCGCAATGGTAATCTCTTTAATCAATTTTGAGAAAAGCTTCCCACGTTTCGCATCAACCGCAGCCTTCCGGTGCTTAATTGATGCCCATTTTGAATGACCTGACATGTCTTCCTCTCCTATGCATAGATTCTTGCGTATTTTAGCATACAGGCACAGCGGATGCAAGAAAATTGTCTTACGAACTGTTAAAGGCTTTTTTGCGACATGAAAAAAGCCCCAACCTAAAGGTTGAGGCTTTATTTTAGCTTCCCGGCAACGACCTACTTTCCCACGAAGTCACCCTCGAAGTATCATCAGCGCTGAAGGGCTTAACTGCCGTGTTCGAAATGGGAACGGGTGTTTCCCCTCCGCTCTTGCCACCGGAAAATACAGAAATTTATTATTCCAAAATATTTGACAATCGTATAGATTTGAATATTAAGCTATAGAGTAAAGTTATCAAGCCCTCGGCTTATTAGTACCAGTCAGCTAAACGGTTCGCACCGCTTACACCTCTGGCCTATCAACCTTTTAGTCTCAAAGGAGCCTTACCAGATTAACTCTGCAGCATATCTTATCTTGAGGCGAGCTTCACGCTTAGATGCTTTCAGCGTTTATCTCTTCCGAACATAGCTACCCAGCGGTGCCGCTGGCGCGACAACTGGTACACTAGAGGTTCGTCCACCACGGTCTTCTCATACTAGCGGCAGGTCCTCTCAAATATCCTACGCCCGTAACGGATAGGGACCGAACTGTCTTGCGACGTTCTAAACCCAGCTCACGTACCACTTTAATGGGCGAACAGCCCAACCCTTGGGACCTGCTGCAGCCCCAGGATGTGATGAGCCGACATCGAGGTGCCGAACCGCGCCGTCGCTATGAACGCTTGGGCGCGACCAGCCTGTTATCCCCGGAGTACCTTTTATCCGTTGAGTCACGGCCTTTCCACACAGAACCGCAAGATCACTAAGCCCTGCTTTCGCACCTGCTCGACATGTCTGTCTCGCAGTCAAGCTCCCTTCTGCCTTTACACTCTACGCACGGTTTCCAATCGCGCTGAGGGAACCTTAGGGCGCCTCCGTTACATTTTGGGAGGCGACCGCCCCAGTCAAACTACCCACCTGACACTGTCTTCGATCCGGATTACGAACCAGAGTTAGAATCTCAATGCAGCAAAAGTGGTATTTCAAGATCGACTCTACTGAAGCTGGCGCCCCAGTTTCACAGTCTCCCACCTATCCTACATAAGCTACATTAAAACCCAATATCAGGCTGTAGTAAAGGTTCACGGGGTCTTTCCGTCCTGTTACGGGTAACCGGCATCTTCACCGGTATTACAATTTCGCCGAGTCTCTCGCCGAGACAGTGTCCATGTCGTTACGCCATTCGTGCAGGTCGGATTTTACCCGACGAGGAATTTCGCTACCTTAGGACGGTTATAGTTACCGCCGCCGTTTACCTGAAGCTTCGGTTCAGAGCTGCCGGGCGAACCCTTGACTCTTTCCCTTAACCATATGGCACCGGGCAGGCGTCAGTCCCTATACATCATCTTACGATTTTGCAGAGACCTGTGTTTTTAGTAAACAGTCGCACGGACCACTTCACTGCGGCTTTTTTCGGATTCGCATGCAAGATGCTGCTCCTACTAAAAGTTGCCGAGTTCCTTAGCGAGAGTTCTCTCGAGCGCCTTAGGATTCTCTCCTCGCCTACCTGTGTCGGTTTGCGGTACGGACACCATTACGCGTCCACTCGAGGTTCTTTTCTTGGCAGACAACTAGACCAGTTTGTATCCTTACGGAATCCCTATCACCTCTCAGAGTCGTGAGACTTCGGATTTACCTGAAGTCACCTCTGTCGGGCTTAGCCCAGCACATCCATCCGCTGGTAGGTCCTAATGCCTGCGTCTCCCCTAGCTTCGTCCTTGTAATGGTGGTGCAGGAATATTATGCCTGCTACCCATCGCTTACGCCTTTCGGCCTCAGCTTAGGATCCGACTAACCCTCCAGGAACCCTTAGGCTTTCGGCGAACAAGCTTCTAACTTGTTTTATCGCTACTCATGCCGGCATAATCACTTCTAATTTGTCCAGCGTATCTTTCAATCCACCTTCATCCTACTATAGAACGCTCCCCTACCACTTCAACCCCGCTGTCGGCGAACCGGCACGTGGGTCAAAATCCGCAGCTTCGGTAACAGGCTTGAGCCCCGAGAATTTTCGGTGCAAAGCCACTTGACCAGTGAGCTATTACGCACTCTTTAAATGAATGGCTGCTTCTAAGCCAACATCCTGGCTGTCTGGGCAACGACACATCCTTTACCACTTAGCCTGTATTTGGGGACCTTAGCTGGCGATCTGGGCTCTTATCCCTTTTGTCAGTAGAGCTTATCCCCTACTGACTGACTCCCATGCTTGAGACAATGGCATTTGCAGTTTAACTGGAGTTGCTAACCTGGTGGGGCCGCTAGTCCAATCAGAGCTCTACCACCACTGCCAAACACATGAGGCTAGCCCTAAAGCTATTTCGGGGAGAACCAGCTATCACTGGGTTTGATTAGCCTTTCACTCCGATCCACAGGTCATCCCCCAAGTTTTCAGCCTTGGTGGGTTCAGGCCTCCACATACTTTTACGTATGCTTCACCTTGCCCATGGATAGATCACCCAGTTTCGGGTCTACTCCATGCAACTCTTTCGCCCTATTCAGACTCGCTTTCGCTACGGCTACGCTTCAGAAAAGCTTAACCTTGCTACACAGAGTAAGTCACCGGCTCATTATGCAAAAGGCACGCAGTCATGCATGTCTCGACGAATCGAGACTTAGCACTTCCACAGCTTGTAGGCTGTACGGTTTCAGGGACTATTTCACTTCCCTAGCGGGGGAACTTTTCACCTTTCCTTCACAGTACTTCTTCACTATCGGTCGCCAAGTCATATTTAGCCTTAGGAGGTGGTCCTCCTAGATTCCTACAGGTTTAGGCTATCCCATAGTACTTGGGAATAACGTTCAGGAAGCCAAGCCCTTTTCGCTCACGGGACTATTACCCTCTTTGGTTGGTCTATTCCAGACACATTAAGCTAAGCACTTGGTTTATAACTTCCCGGCTTGACCATATTCAAGCCCAACATTACCCCACAACCCTAGGTATACAACGTATATGGACTTTAACATATACCCAGTTTGGGCTATTCCCTTTTCGCTCGCCACTACTGGGGGAATCGAGTTTTCTTTCTGTTCCTCAGGTTACTGAGATGTTTCACTTCTCCTGGTTAGCCTCCCGACATACGCCGGGATGACAGGTCATACCTGCCCGGTTGCCCGATTCGGGGATCTCCGGATCAATGTTCACTAAACAACTACCCGAAGCTTTTCGCAGTTTGTCACGCCCTTCATCGCTACCTGGCGCCAAGGCATCCACCGTAAGCCCTTAGTAGCTTGATAAATTCTTTAGAAGCCGAATTCTCAAATCTATACAATTGTCAAAGATCAAAAGCTGTTACGCTTAGTGGAGATGAGCGGAGTCGAACCGCTGGCCTTCTGCGTGCAAAGCAGACGCTCTCCCAAACTGAGCTACACCCCCACATAGATATGGTGGGCTTATCTGGAGTCGAACCAGAGACCTCGCGCTTATCAGGCGCGCGCTCTAACCGTCTGAGCTATAAGCCCCTCCAAAAAATAAAAGATGCCATCTATGAAAGCTAAATAGGTTTCCGATATGCACAAATTAACGAGCTCGGGCAAAATGCCCTTGACTCCTTAGAAAGGAGGTGATCCAGCCGCAGGTTCCCCTACGGCTACCTTGTTACGACTTCGCCCCAGTCATCGGTCTCGCTTTCGCCAGCTGCCTCCCGAAGGTTAGCCTACCGTCTTCGAGCGCTACCGACTTCCATGGCGTGACGGGCGGTGTGTACAAGGGCCGGGAACATATTCACCGCGACCTGCTGATTCGCGATTACTAGCGATTCCAAATTCATGCAGTCGAGTTGCAGACTACAATCCTAACTGAGGTCGGCTTTTTGGGATTTGCTCCACCTCGCGGTCTTGCTTCCCTCTGTACCGACCATTGTAGCACGTGTGCAGCCCAGGGCATAAGGGCCATGCGGACTTGACGTCATCCCCACCTT
>JAGWBT010000099.1 GCA_021295755.1 Candidatus Poribacteria bacterium | reverse complement strand
TGTCCGAAGCCGATGTGGGCGTTTGGTGCCAAGCATGTGGTCTATCCGGCATACGATGGTCCCGAAGGTGCCGCTGATGATTACTTTACCGGACTGGTCGGTTTGGAGGGAGGGAAAACGATTCAGATCGATTGCTCACGGATGGTACATACCCCTACACCGACTATCATTGAACTTTACGGCAGTACCGGTGCAATCACAGGCGGCGGGATTTCGAGACACAAAGATGGCGAGTTTATCCGCGAGAAGATTGATGAACCGCTAGATATACAGCACAGTGAACCCCCTGAACCCCGCCCTGTTTTCTTTTATGAGATTGAGCATTTCGCAATGGCGATTGCTGGCGAAGTTGAGCCGGATGTTTCTGCTGCAGATGCCTATATGTTCATGACAATCCTTGATGCCCTTTACGATAGCGCGAAAGCAGGTGTGAAGGTTTCAATTGAGTAGACCCAACAGGAGGCTATGATGTCTAAACGCAAGGTGTTAATGTCAAGACGTGAAGATCCCGAAGTTGAAGCCATACTTAAAGATGCACCATCAGAGGTAGATATTCAGTTCCTAGCGCCGGGTGAGGCATTGGACGATCACCTCCCAGATGCCGAGATTATTTACGGCGGGATCCGTGAAGCAGATCTTCCCAAAGCCAAAGCTTTACGCTGGGTGCAGCAACCTTCAGCAGGCGTTGAAGGTACGATGTATCCTGCCTTCAAGGCAAGCGATGTAATTTTGACCAACTGTCAGAAACTGTATGGCTTACAAATTTCTGAGCACGCCTTCGCACTTCTGCTCTCCCTGACGCGTAGCATTCCGGCACAACTGGAATTCATGAAGGAGAAACACTGGGAGCGCGTCCCGTGCATTGAATTGGCGGGGATGACCATGGGAATTTTGGGGCTTGGTGGCATCGGTCGAGCGATTGCAGCGCGGGCAAAGGCGTTTGAGTTTAAGGTCATCGCAGTTGATTCGGAGCCGATGGAGAAACCGGATTGTGTCGATGAACTGGGCAGACTGGATTGGCTTTCGGAGTTTATGACACAGTCCAATGTCGTGATGGTCTGTTGTCCAAGTACTCCTCAAACTCACAAACTTCTATCGCACGAGCAGTTTAATCTTTTACCGGATGGAAGCTATCTTGTCAATGTTAGCCGAGGTAAAGTGATTGATGAAGATGCGATGATTGCAGCACTCCGCAGCGGCAAACTCGCTGGAGCGGGGTTAGATGTTACTTACACCGAACCGTGTCCGGCGGATAGCCCGCTATGGACAGAACCAAATGTGGTTTTGACCTCCCATAGTGCAGGGGCATCGCAGCATATGCGTTCTCGTGCCATGCGCCTGTTCGTTGATAATCTGCACCGCTACATCAAAGGTGAATCGTTGGTCAACCTCGTGGATAAACAGAAGGGGTATTAAATGGGTAAGCTCATTGGTTCATTAGTTCATTATGCTATACACACATCGACCCGCTAGGGCTTTGTAGGTCGGGCAAGTCGCTTTGGATCCCGATTTATCGGGGATGCCCGACCTACGGGGCTCATGCTGAAAGAAAATGCAAAACGCTAACAGAAACCGAGACAGAAAGGAACAACGATCGTTGTTCCCTACGGTTTGTGCTGTACGATTTCTTAACATGAGACGCTAGCAAAATAGTGATAGCTTTTACGATAGAATCATGCTATAATCACCCGCCATAGAATCGCAGATTTTGTAGGGCTTCGCGGATGATTCATCAGCGTGCCTCTATGGAATTTAGGTTTTCATGCGAATAGCCCCTTTAACAACTATAAAGCCGTCACTACAGAATTGACGGGGTAAGAGAGGAGTTTTCTATTATGCGATGTGTCTTTGTTGGTATTGAATATGCTGGAAAATCGACCATAATCAAGCTGCTAGACGCTTATTATCGGCAGCGCAGACTACCTGTCCACGGAGACGACCATTTCACCCTTCCGGATGCCTCTTTGAGTGCAGAATCACGAGCGTTGATGGTTAATTTTCCCGATGACGTTAAAGAACGCTCACAACGGATGCAGATTCAGTACCATGTTGAAGTCATCAAGAATTATCCGAACACCTTAATTGCAGGCTGGCATATTGAGGAAGCGGTTTACTCAGACATGTACGGCGATGATCCGGATAGTCCCTATTATAAGAATTACTCGTACAGGGCACAACGGATTTACGAAGCACAAGTATTTGAAGCCCGTTTGCCCAATGTGGTTATGATTCATGTAACCGCTAGTGATGAAGCAATTCGGGAACGGATGCATGCAGAGCCACACGAGTATCAAATTATTAAGGAGGGAGATATAGCGGAGGTCAAACAGCGTTTCGAGAAGGAGATCGAAAAGTCGCTCTTTACTCAGAATGGACGTAAGATTGTGGTTGACACCACAGGCAAAACACCTCAAGAATCCTTGGACGACCTGCTGATGCTTTCTGAACCCTTGATTACCCAAGAAGAGTTGGCTATCCGTGCTATACCCGTCCCTGAAGGAGATTATGAGGTTCGGTACGAAAACGGTGTGCGAAAGATGGTTCCGGTATAATAACGCGATTCGCCACCTTTCAACCGTCTCGCCATTTCGTATAGATTTTTGATCTCACCTTCAACACGGCGGACAGGAACAAGGATTGGAAGGAAGGAAAAAGGACTTTTTCTTTCCTTCCTCTTCTTCCCCCTCCAAACTTTAAACGCCGCAATTATTGACCTCCACGAATTTCGCTTTCCTGTTCCTCGCTCACCCCTACCCCAAACTGTTTCGTCTCGTCGACAATTCGGCGCGCTTCCTCCATCCGCTCATGGGCCTCTGGCTTTGTGGGACTGTATCGAGCAAACTTGACCCAATCGCAGTTAGCGAAAAACTGCTGCACTAGATCTTTTGGGATATCTTCGGGCTGCAAACGGTCAAGTAGCTCTTGTGTGGTCAGTTCAAGCGCAGGGATATGATATCGTGCCGCGATATACTGACGGATAACATGAGAGATTTCAGTGTGGTATGCTCTCATTTCACCCTGTGCAACCCAATTCATTCCTTCTATCCGATTCAGTTGTTCATAAGCGATTTCGTGAGGTTGACGTTGGGGCAGTACTTCGGGCTGTAGATTCACGGGTTTAGCCCGCCTGCGTAGATAAAAAAAGATAGTCGCTCCGATGGCAATAATCGCCATAAGTGCTGCTAAAATGTAAAGGAACCAATTCGGGGGCACGGACCAAGGGCCCTTGATCCCTTTCATCTTGGTGGCACCGGCGGGCTTGATAAACCGGACCTCAAACAGGTAAGCAGGTGTCTGGATACTTCCGCTGTCTCCATCAGCGCTGGTATATTTAATTGTGATGGGAGGAAGGCTGTGTTTACCGATAGCGAAGGCGCGTAGTGGGTAGATTACTTCATAGTGTGTTTTACCTGTCGGTGGGCTTTCGGATTCGATTTGTTTCACCTGAGGCTTATCTGCTTCTAGATTCTCATGCTCGCTAAGATCTATGGGATCTAAGTAGATAGGCAAGTTCTTATCGGCTTCGATTCGCAGCCGCAACCGAATCCTATCCCCAATTGTAATATTGGCCGGGTCAAAGTCATGTGAGAGGATACGAATGGCTTCTTGAGCGGATACTCCACCCAAGGGCAAGAGCAATAACATGGAAGCAGCGATGAACCAGAGAACTCGTAAAGAAAAAGACTGGAAGACTGGAGGGTTAGGCTGGGGCAATAACAGGAAGAACCGTAGATCCATTTTCAGTTTGGAGATTGATAACGTAACAATCTGTGAGGGTTCAGGCTATACCGATTCTGCATTCAAAAAAATCTCACACTCGCTGTTAGTCTTTTTGGGCTTCTGTATATTCCTGAAGTGGTCGAACAACAATAGATTTTGGAGCTGTTGGGCATTGATACTGGCACACGCCACAGCCAATACAGCCAGCAGCAAGGACTTCGATTCGTCTTTCGGGATCGAGCCGAATTGCCTTTTCGCCAATTGGACAGCTATCAACACATTCGCGGCAATCAACCCCGTTGGAGCGCAGACAGATGTCATAGTTGACTTCGGCTAAACCGATCTGGATCTCATGGACCGATAACTGCTGCAAAGCGCCGCTTGGGCAGACTTGCATACATTCGAGTGAATCACAGACAACACACGGTTGATCACCTGGATTGATGTAGGGTGTCTCTGCTAGATCGGGCTGGTCGCTCAGCAAGGACTGAATGGCATCTGCGGGGCAACTGTCGACACAGTTTCCACACCGCAAACAGGTTTCCAAAAACATTGATTCCGGGAGTGCACCAGGTGGTCGTAACAGGGCTTTCTCGGCGGGGAGATGTGGCCCAATCTGCGTATCTAAGTACTCAGCGACCGGCTGAACGAGCCTTGTAAATGCTTCCTGGAAGAATGTACGCCTACCGTGGGGCCTTCCATCGTCGGATTCTGCCATTTGATCTAGCCCTTTCGTTCTACTACTGATACCAAAACCGCATTTTTTGAGTAAGAATATTATGACAGTGGATACTCATAGATGCGGTAGCGTTTATACAGCGTCGCTCCCATGTTTTCAGCCGCCCGATTCATCAATATATTGTCTTCCAAAATCCACGACATCTCCCCTCGCCGATACCCCTTTGCAACGCCGATTTTATAAACTTCATAGTACATCAGCGCGTCAATTCCCTGTTGCCGATAGTTCTCCTTAATCCCAAACGTTAGCACACGAGCAGTGTCAATTTTACGTTTGTGCCAGAGAAGCTTCAGGAGTCCGAACGGAAACAGACGACCGTTGACGTGCTGTAGCGCAACATAAAAATCGGGTAACGC
Source organism: Candidatus Poribacteria bacterium (assembly GCA_021295755.1). Taxonomy (NCBI): domain Bacteria; phylum Candidatus Poribacteria; species Candidatus Poribacteria bacterium. Next base: position 17,318 of record JAGWBT010000099.1, on the reverse strand, counting down.
GAGGATAAAAGCGACAGTTTCCTCTTCAATTTCGGCGAAGAGCAGCAAATCGGGATCAATAATCTGTATCAACTCCTGTGCCATGTAATCGATCTCTCGGTCCGTCATTGGGATAAAGCCCCAATTTTTCTCCCATGCAGAGTTATAGATCTCCTTGACTCGCTGAATTTCCTGATGAATTTGTTTCTTGACAAGGGGACGTATTGTGATTTTTTTGCGTTTTTTGATCCATTGCACTGTGCGCTCAAGACGTTCCGGCACCTGCACATCATCGGTTATTTCGTAAGCGAACAGATCCTTTGCCTTCTTAAAACCAAAGCCTTCGATGAGATTAGGGTAGTAGGGCGGATTGTAGGACATCAGAATCACAGGTGGGGAATCGAAGCCCTCGACAAGTAACCCGCAATCGTCATTTGTCGAGTAGTTCACGGGACCGCGCATTACTTCGAGTTTGCGTTCTCGCAACCATTGGGCAGCATGGGAAAACAGCGCCGCAGCAACTTCTGAATCTTCGATTGACTCAAAGAATCCGAAGAACCCTACTTGGTCTTCGTGAAAGTCGATATGAGCATCATTTTTAATGGCGACAATGCGCCCTACAACACGCCCTTCACGTCGAGCGATCAGAAATTCGGCTTCGGCATGGTCAAAGAAGGGATATCGGGATTTATCAAGTCGCTTCTTGAGATCGCTGCGTAACGGAGGGACCCACTGGGGGTCGTTACGATAGATTGTCCACGGCAGGTTGATAAACGCTTTTAGATCGGCTGGGGATTGGACAGGAGACACATCAACTTCAGGGGATTGTCTACTGGAACGCATTTTGTGAAGATCCACCTATTTTTTTGGATAATCCAGCTTTTAGATCAGCCCCAACTTCCTGCCCACTTTATCAAATTGCTCAAGGACAAAGTCGAGTTGTTCATCGGTATGGCTTGCCATATAACTGGTGCGCAAGCGGGAACCACCGGGAGGCACAGCCGGACTGACAACGGGATTGGTGAAAACACCTGCATCGAATAAGTGTTTCCATAACATGAAGGTATTGATATCGTCGCCAACAATCACTGGCACAACGGGGGTTTGCGTATCCCCGATGTCATATCCCATCAATTGGAGACCTTCCTGCATTTTTCGTGCATTTTCCCACAGTCGTTTGCGTCGTTCCGGTTCTGCCTTGATGATTTCCAGAGCGGCATGGACTGTTGCGACCGCTGATGGCGGCATACTTGCGCTGAAAAGGAAGGTGTTTGCATGGTGTTTTAAGTAATCAACGACGGCGGCTTCTGCAGCGATAAATCCACCGATACATGCGAAAGATTTGCTAAACGTTCCCATAATCAGATCGATATCATCTTCAACACCAAAGTGCTCAGCGGCACCTGCACCGGTTGGGCCAAGTACACCAACCCCGTGCGCATCGTCAACCATCAGACGGCACTGGTATTTCTGAGCTGCGTCTATGATGCCGGGCAGGTCCCCGATATCGCCTTCCATACTGTAAATCCCTTCAACGACAACCAGTTTGCCTCTATCAGGATCAGCATTTTTCAATTTGTTGTTCAGATCGTCCAAGTCGTTGTGTCGGAACCTTGTCATCTCTCCCCAGGAGAGGCGGCACCCATCAACAACACACGCGTGGCTCAACGAATCAATGAAAGCGATGTTCCTGCGTCCCACAAGGGTATCGATAACGCCAAGATTGACCTGAAATCCAGTGCTAAAAACCAATGCAGCTTCTTTGTGGACAAATTCTGCGAGTGCTTCTTCAAGCGCAATATGGATATCAAGGGTGCCGTTCAGAAATCGGCTGCCTGTGCAGCCAGAGCCGTATTTTCGCCCAGCTACCTCAGCAGCTTCAAGGACTTTCGGATGATGTGTCAACCCAAGATAATTATTCGATCCAATCATCACCTTCCTCTCACCATTGATCATGACCTCTGTATCTGCAGAAGATTCGATTGGAATGAAATACGGATAAATTTCTGCCTCGAGCACTGCTTTATATTCTTGTCCCCGCTTGCTTCTGCCATAGCTAAAATCATAGCATTTTTCGAATAGATCCATTCATTGGTTCTCCCGATGTCTTAGGCGTTGAACATAAAAATAATGAGTGCGCTTATCTCCAAATATCCTAAAACAGACTGAATCCTACATACTTTTTGGGATGTGCTTCAATATCCGCAGCCAGTACCTTGAGGTTATAAATTAGTTTTGAAAGCTCTTCAGCAGTTTTCTTATCGTTGGCCAGTTTACTCAGGGAGCCTTCTCCGGTGTTAATTTTCACGAGCACGGTTTCTAACTGTTTCGTCATTGCCGTTAGATGATTGAACAGCTCAGCTCCTGATGTCAGTTTGTCCAGCGTGTTTCCGGGTGTATTCAGTTTGTCGGTGAGTTGGGCAATTGATTCGGTAGAGGTTGTAATAGATTCTGCCAAAGACGGATCCGAAACGAGCTTGCCAACTGTACCTTCACCCGATTGCGCCTGATCGATTAACTGTTCTACCTTTTGGGAGGTTACGACAGATTGATCATACAGATCGGGACGATTGATGATTCTGGCTGCCGTTCCTTCACCGCTCTCGATTTTCTGGATGAGCGCATCGGCGGAGCCGATCAGTGCATCAAGTCGATTGAAACGCGCTTCAAGACTTTCGAGACTTTCCAAGATGCGTTCTGCTCGATTAAAGAGGGCAGGGTCAGTATTCAGTTTTCCTAACGTGCCTTCGCCTTGAACTGCTTGTTGCCCCCACTTTGCTGCCCAAGCGGTGCTTTGCGTGACATTTTCAGCAATCTCTTTCTTGGAGAGGAGCTGGGGAAGCAGACCGTCCCCTTCGTTTAACTCTCCAACGAACTCAGAGACATTGTTTGTCGCCTGATCCAGATTTGCGTAGAGCGCTGCATCCGATAGCAATTTTGCAAAGGTCCCATCGCCAGATTGCAGTCGGTGCACAAGGCTTTCAAATCGGGTTAAGGAACTATTCATATTTTCACTCACCACAATTGCATGATTTAGCAGGCTGGACATTTCGGTTGGGACCGTTCCTCTTAACGCGGCACCTTCAGATACCGGGGTGCCTTGGGGTGTGCCTAGTGAGATGTCGACATATCGGCTTTGAGTAAAACCGACCGATTTGATTTGAACGATTGAATCACTCTTGATTCGTTGCGCGGCTTGTTGATTTAGATTCAACTGGATCTGTACTTTTTCCACGTCATCTTGGCGAACGAATTCAACTGTCTTGACCGTTCCAACCTCAACTCCCGCTAAACGGACCACGTCCCCCGATTTTAATCCAGATGCGGAATCAATAACGGTTTGCACAGTAAAGCGATTTTGAACTGCCTTTAAGCCATTGGCAGCAAAAAGGGCAAGCCACAGCAAGGTGACGCCACAAATCAGTGAGAAAATTCCGACGCGTAATTGTGACCACGTGACCTGTGATCTTTGTAATCGCATGGCTATTACCTCCATAAAAATACGACAACCCGTTACACTACAAACTTGTTACAAACGCACATAATCGGTTGTTCGATAAGACCGACTCGGCGGCTGAATGAAGCGTTGAATATAGGGGTCTTTTGCTTCCATCAATTCATCGGCAGTTCCTTCAAAGATAATTTCGCCCTCGTATAGAAAAACGAAATGGTTGGAGATTTGAAACGCTGCAGAGAGTTGATGGGTAACAAGCACTGAAGTCATACGTTGCTGAATCTGTTGCTTTTGGACGAGATCACAGATTAGACCTCGTGCAATTGGATCCAAGCCACTAGAGGGTTCATCGTACAGGATAACCTCAGGATAAGAGGCGAGTGCCCGGGCAATGGCGATTCGCATCTGCATCCCGCCGCTGCATTGATCGATCGAGAGATCTGCTGCACCGTGTAAGTCAACCATCTCCAGTAATTTCTCTGCTTCTTCCCTCATGTTTGAAACCGGCATTGCGCCCTGTTCATAAAATGGGAAGGCAACGTTTTCCCAAACCGTGAGTGAATCAAAGAGGGCACCGTGTTGAAACACGATAGCCATTTTGCTCCGCATCTGCTGCTGCTTGGTCTTTGGAAGTGCGGCTAGGTTTTGTCCATCGATCCAGATTTCACCACTTGTCGGTTCATACAACCCCGCTATGATGCGAAGGAGGGTTGTCTTTCCAGATCCACTCGTCCCAATAATAGCGGTCACCTTGGCAGTTGGAATGTCAAAAGTGATGTTTTTGAGGATATGTTGTGCATCGCTAGAGAAGAAGTTAATGTTCTTGAGTGCAATCATAGAAAATTTGTGTCGAAACAGAGTGGAAAACGCTATCTGTGGCAAATGAAAGTGTCAACTGATTTTCCGCATAAAATGAATTGGCGCTAAAATGCATGAACAATTGTTGTCATGATAGAATTAGAGATCAGAATGAGAAGTACGCAAGCAACTGCCGCCTGCGATGCGGCGGCCCGAACCCCTGCGGTGCCTCCCTGAATACGTAGCCCGTAGTAGCAAGCAATTGAAACAACAATAAAACCAAATACAGTTGATTTGGTTAGCCCCCAGAGAACATCGCCGGGAGTGATGCTGCTCAAGGATTGATTTAGGAAAAACGATAGACTCATTGCGCCCGAAAGCTGCGCAACCAAAGCTCCTGTAAGGATTGCCGCAATACCGTTGACAGTCGCCAACGCGGGAAACATAAGCGTCCCAGCAGCGATACGTGGGGTAACTAACTTCCGAAAAGGATCTACTCCCATCGTCACCAAGGCATCAATTTGCTGGCTTACCTGCATTGCGCCTAACTCGGCGGCAGCGGACGAACACACACGGGTCGAGACAATCATCGCCGTGAAGACGGGTCCCGAACCACGTATAATCGAAAGCCCTGTCAACTTTCCCAACAACACGTTTGCCCCGAAGGTACGTAGTTCTACGAGCGTTTCCAATGTGATCAAGGCTCCAATGCACCCTCCCGCGATAAGTACAATAGGAATCGAACCAACCCCCATGATGTCCATGTGATCGAAGAAATCGTTCCAATATCGAGGTTTTCTGTATAAGCTCCTTGCAACATTCGCCATGAAAATTACAAATTCCTGTATTTCGATAACTCGTAATTTCAGCCAGTTATTGATGGACTGTACAATATGTTTCATGATAGGTGGCACGTGATGCGTATTGCCCTATACTCTTTACGGATTTAACGACCAGTCATGCAGATTGGAGAATTTCAATAGGTCAGGGGTTAGTAGCGTATCAATCGAGTATCCGTTGTCACATCATCGGTGAGAAATTAAGCGTTCAAGAGCCATAGGGGCAGGCTGCGAAAGGGAAACTGGGTAAATTTTTACGTTTCAAGCCTAGACATTGTGTTGAAACAGGAGTCTGGCATAAACTATATTCTTTTTAAAAAAAAGTGGATCCGTTCTTTTTCTATAATAATTATAAAGCTGTAGGGTCTTCTTCATCTGCTTCCGAAAAAAGACTTTAATGAACCAGCTCTTTACAGGTGCTATTGATGATATAAATTGATTTAACATTTTTACACTTGGCTCGACATAACGCTCCATCGATTCATATATGAAATTGATAGTTGGAAGTATGTTTGGGGTTATATCAACATTTTCGATTAATAACAGGCTGTGCTTCTCGGCAGTTTTTGCATAATCCGCAATGGTATTGGGAACCTCTGTAAATTCGCTATCACTATCTTTTCTAAACATCCCCGAAACAAGTAAATATCCTTCAGGCGACAAAAGTGTAGTGCATTGGCGGAATCCGATTTCAGTTGGGAAATAGTTCTGAGATTCACTCATGAGGATCAGATCGAATTTGTCATCAATGTCGAGGTCTTCAAATTTTGTCTGCAGGAAGGTTAATTGTGAGAGAAGATTCTCAAAATATTTCGCATGATTACTATCGGGTGAAATAGCGGTTACATCATATTCCAATTTTGCGAGCGCTCTCGACACATCTCCAATTCCACATCCAACATCCATATGAGTATATCTGTATATTTTTGCTGTGCATTTCGCAAGCAGTCAAGCGTTAGTTTTGCACCTTCTTCTTTTAGCTTTCCGCGTTCCTCCCAATATCCATAATGCAATGAGGTCAACTTTAAGATTTCTGTGCAAAAAAAAAGCTCCAAATCTAGTCCATCAAATTCGGTGATGTTCTGCTTACTCATACGATTCTCCGCCTTAGGTTCTTTGCGATTTCAACAAATCCAGATAAGATCCAATGCGAATGGTTGCCAAACGAAATCGATTTGGTTGACCAATCACAAGCAATTTGGATACCATAGCCACTCATGCCGAAAGAGAACGCAAAGGACGTAAAACGTGATGAGTGAAATCCCGTTTCGAGGGTCCCGATCTATCGGGACGTGAACACCACTTGTTCATTGTTGTCCAACCCGCAGAACTCATACAAAAAGGTAGCACACAGTGCTAAGAGAAGCCAAGTTTTTTGGCAAACGCTTTTTCCGGACAACCTTGCTTGCTCTTGATATGCACAATAGCCTCAAAGGGGGCATCGTGATCGCGAAGCAGCTGTTGAAACTATGTCACACTGTCGTTGCAAAAATGCTACACCATTAAATAAGTGTGGTTCAGACCTTCTGGGTTCAACGCGATGACTTCGAGGCGGCACCATCATAGTCACTCCAACCTCTCAATAGTAGCGGTAACATCGTCGAAGTGATACTCTTCGTCTCCAATTGTACGCACACTGCTATATCCGATTATCGGTGCATCCACGTTCTAATTGTCTGACGCCGCGAGGATGGTCTGAGCTTCCTTGAGTTCAGAATCTCTTACTTTCCGCGTTACTCCTCGAGTGGGTTGTAGGTGAGGATGCATCCCGCCGGCATCGTCCTTGAATAGAGCAGCAGAAATTCCTTCGGCGTCCAACATTGACCTGACGATATTTGCTTCAGTCTCAGATGGAAATATGTGAAGTATAACAAGATCATCTGACATTGGCTAGCTCCTTTATGGATTTGGTTTCCTACAATCCTCATGTCGCTGGATAAGATCCGTACCGTCTTGATTCACGCCTCAACCACCATTGTCATTGTAAGGCACTATTGAAATTGACTCATTACGGACATTGCTAAATTATTTCTCGAATAACGATTCATCCACCTCGGCGTTAATCGTGGCTTCGCTGAACGTGATCTCAGCAGATTGCTCACCATTATCGAACGAAACAGTATGAAAGGCAATCATCACGCCGGAAACTTCTCGATAATCGTCCAAGAACTCCTCTCGCTCCGCAGGTCCCTGATCCGTTAGCGACTGATACTCTTTTTTAATAATATATTTTGTTTCTTGGTCAATAAAGAGTTTAAGGGTATCCGCCGGCGTATCGCTGATTAGAATGACATCTGCCATTTTACCGTTTACATCTTCTGCACCAAGATATTGAGCAGACACCTCCTCATTAGAAACATAGGCTAGCAGGGGAATACTGTCTCGAAAAATTTCTTTTTTCCCTTCTTCAACATAAGCTGGAGGAAGGGGTTGAACCCCTTGAGGCATCACCATCCACCCAGATTGACCATCATAAATTCGACTCATCCGCATACCCATTGCCGGCATACTTAGATCTGCCCGCGCTTTGTTCGGTAATACTATCGTTACCTCCCCATCAAGCTCCATCATTCCACCGGGCGTATTCACAACCATTTTCCCTTTGGTAATGATGTTTTTCACCGACTTCAGTTTATCAAGCCCACCGTGCGCTTCAATAACATCGGCGAGAATTGCTTTGGCTTTTGTAACATCCGCTTCACCCGCTTCGGGAACAGGTTCAGGAGAGGGTAGTGGAATGGTAATATCGACTTCTGTGACATCTCCAAGCGTATTCAACGGTTTATCAAAATCGCTGGCTTTACCAACAGCGATGAGGGTGAACTTATCGGGGTGCAGGTATTCAGCAGCAACACGCTTGACATCTGCTTTTGTGACTTCTCGAATCCCCGCCATGAGTTGCTCAACGAAATCCTGTGGATAGTCATGGTATTCATACCGGAGCGCACGAGACAGAATTTCTCCCTTGGTATCGTAGTCAAACACAGAAGAATTCATGAAACCATCAATTGCTTGTTTTAACTCCTCGTCGGTGACCTCTTCGGCCCGCATCTTTTCAACTTCGACCAGAATCGCTTCGATTGCTGTTACGGTGGCTTCCGATTTGGTTCCACATGCAATGAAAAAGACACCGGGAACATCGTAACCCGCGCCGTAATTGTTTCCAACAGAATATGCCAGCCCTTTTTCAACTCGGATGCTGTTTATCAATCGGCTGGAAAACCCAATCCCCAGAATTTGGGACATCACGACCAGGGCAGGATAGTCTTCATTCTTACGCAACCAGCCAATGTGTCCCATACGGATATTGGTTTGGTTCACGTCATCCTTGTTGACTAGCGCGACTCTCTTCCCATACATTTCGGGAATTTTCGGTTTTTCAGGCAGGTCGATTTCCGCAGGTTCCCATCCCTTGAAAGCCTCCTGAATCTTTGTCAGCATAGTTTCGGAGTCGAAGTCTCCAAGCACACCTAAAATGATGTTGTTCGGGCGGAAAAATTTCTGATAGAACGCTACGAGGTCATCACGGGTGATACTGTTGATCGTATCATACTCGGTTGTGCGTGCATACGGACTGTCTGCACCGTAGATGAGTTTACTGAATTCTCGCCTCGTGATTCCTCCCGGATTATCATTTCGCCGCGCAATGCCGCTGCGATGTTGCACCTTTTCTAACTCGATTTTATCCTCTCGGAACGCAGGATTCATGAGAATATCCGCGAGTATGGATAGCCCTGTATCAAGGTCTTCCTTCAACACTGACACGGACGCTGAGCCGGCATCGTCACCGATGCCCGTTTCAACGGACGCTGCTAAATTCTCCAGAATTTCATCAAGCTCATCTCCGGTTTTACTTGTAGTGCCACCTGTTCGCATGACTGCCCCGGTGATCGCTGCCAGCCCAACTTTGTCCGCGGGTTCGTAGAGTGAACCGGTGCGGATCCGCACAGAAATATCAATAATTGGCAGTTCATGGTCTTCTAGGAGATAAACAATCATCCCATTATCTAATTCAAACCGATCAGGAACGGGTGGCTGCGGTTGATTTAGGGGTGGATAAACGAGCCCTTCATGGGGCTTGTTTTGTGCATCTCCAGTAGCAGTAATCAAAAGGATCAGGGCAAAACTCCCTATTAGCCAATATAAGGGGTACTTTTTCACTGACTTTCCTCCTTTTCGTCATCGTCTGTCGATGTTACAATCTCTCCCACGGATCTGTTGGCATCCACAAAATATTCGTTTGCAACCCGTTTAATGTCTTCGCTCGTGACCTTTTCAATCCGTTCAAGTGACTTAAACAATTCCCGCCAGTCGCCCAGAAGGAATTCGGCGCTGCATAACATCCCAGCTAATCCGCTGTTAGAACGAAGCGAACGAATCAATCCGGCTTTTGCAAGCGTTTTGACTTTCTTCAGTTCCGCCTCCGAAACCAACTCCGTTTTAAGAATTTCAATTTCAGCCAAGATCATCTCTTCGTTTTTGGCGTTGGTGTGGCCTTGTGCGGGGAATGAATAGAAGAGGAAAAGATTGGAGTATTTGTCGCCCGGAAATCCCGGGAAGGCACCGGCAGAGATGGAGATTTTCTCGTCCCGAATTAATTTTTTGTAAAGACGTGATGTTCGGCCCGAAGCCAAGATATCCGTTATTGCGCCAAAAACAGCGTTGTCTGGATGTCTGACTTCCGGTTTGTGGTAGGCAAGAGCGATGAATGGCTGCGTCTGTTCTACAATTTTGATGCGTCGTTCCCCTAGCTGTTTTGGCTCGGCAGTTTCAACGCGAGGTGGATTTGGGCGAGCAGGCATTCTACCAAAGTATTTTTCCGCCATCTGGATAACTTCATCCGCATTTACATCACCAATAATTGCAGCGACCATATTGCCGGGGGTATAGTGTTCCTTAAAAAACTGAAGGGCTTCTGCTCGCGTTGTTGTATTAATATCCGACATGTGACCGATGATTGGATGACCGTAGGGATGCGCTAGATATGACAGTCCTTGGAGTTCTTCAATCAACCTACCGATTGGACTGCTCTCAGTTCTCATCCGTCGTTCTTCTTTAATGACATCTTTTTCCTTGAAAAACTCTCGCATCACGGGATCAATAAATCGCTCCGATTCGAGTGCCATCCACAACTCAATCCTATTTGAAGGCAGGCTATAAAAATACGCAGTCCAATCAGCGGAAGTACCGGCATTGACACCGACAGCTCCTTCCTGCTCTAAGATCTTCGTATATTCTTCGCCATCGGAGTATCGAGAGGCTTCCTCTTGAAGCTGCTTAAATTCCGCTTCTAATTCACCTAGTTTTTCTGCATCCGCATGATTTCCTTTTGCCCATTGGGCTCTGAGTTGGTCAAACACATCATCCATTTTGTCCATAAGCGCCTTCTCTTCATCATACCCTTTTGTTCCGAGGGTCGTTGTTCCTTTAAACGCCATGTGTTCAAAGACATGGGCAATTCCAGTATTTCCATATACTTCGTCAGCACTACCGACGTTGACATAGATATATCCGGAAAACACCGGCGCATCATGCCGTTCAAGGATGATGAACTTCATGTCGTTAGCCAAAACATGTTCCCTGATTTTTTGTTCGACATCTTCAAATCCGGCTGCATATAAGGTCGCTGTACACAAAGCAAACAGTAAACAAACGAAGCAGCACAGTCTCTGTTGAATCTCAGTTACAATCATTCTGGACCATTGCATTCCAGCTCTCCTTAAGATATTGTGAAAACTTTTCCGCTCTAAAAAAAAGCCCAGAGACAATGTCTCTGAGCATCTTAGTTACCGACGAGTTGCCGTGTCTTACTCGTCATCTCCATTTTCTTTAACAACATCAAAATCGTGAAAATCCCTACCGATTTCGCTCGAGATAATGCTTAATGCTGCTGCGGCCCCTTCGCCGGCGGAAATAATCGCTTGTGTTCGCTGACCGCGAGTCAACCACCCAATAACATAGAGATTCTCAATGGCTGTCTTACCCTCTCGATCGGCAACGATAGCATCATCATTATCGCTATCAATATCAAGTCCAAGTGTTTCGGCTAACGCTTCTTCCAAACCGGTTGCAACGATAAGATATTTTCCCTGATGCTTATCGCCCGCCGCAGTACTCAATGAAAATTCAGCACCACCAGTTTCAATCTCGGTTACTTCGACATCAAGAATTTTGCCGCCAAATCCTTCGACCTGTTTACGCGAAACCTCTTGAAACTCAGTTCCGGTTATCTGAGGAATGCCCAAGTAGTTGTAAAGCATTGCGTCATGCATCAAAGTTTTATTTTGACCAAAAACGGTTACATTCATGTCGTTTTTGGCTAGGAAGAGTGCGGCACTTAAACCGCCGGGACCATCACCAATAATTAGAACATCTGCCATCGCATTTTTCCTTATAGTATAGTTTTGGAATTAAGCGTTAATCGCGTTTACACACAAGCTCAGAGTAGAATTTATCTTTAACCATTTTTGCTAAAATTGTTTGAAAACCGCCAACTGATTTTAGCACACCTCATTCGGAAATGCAAGCACTAAATTGCTTCGATATAGATCATCCGATTGCTTGTTGTAGCAATGTTCGGCGCTATAGAATTGATATAATAAAGTAGAACCTATTGGTACGGATATGTTTGAGAATGGTGTTTCGGCATCGGGAAAAACCGACCGCCGGTTTGTTTGGTTAATTTCCATTGTAAGTCGCCTTTTCCCGGCACGCCGATGACATACGCTCGCACTCCTAATGATTGGCAAAGTGTTATCGCACGCTCCGGTGGGACAGTGCCGGTGGTTGGCTCATCGGTTAACACAAGGATAAAGCGACGGGAATCGCGGCGAAAGCGAAATTGTGGCAGCCCTCTCACAATGGCATCCGTAAGATGTTCATCTCCGCCGAAGGGGAGTGTCATTAGGTCTCGTATGCCGGTTTCCTTGATCGGCATCTGGATGACATCTTCGCCATCAACCGATTTGATTGCATCCTTTGCCTCTGCGAAGCGGATGAGTCCGATCTGATAGTCGATTGGCAAAAGATTCAATCTTCCAATAAGGGCGCTGATACCTAGCATTAATGCTTCAGACTTACCGCCCATGCTACGACTATAATCGAGCATGATGACGATGTCTACTATTGGGTGTGCAGTAGCTTCAGGATGACCACCGAGATAGATATTGAGTTTCGCCCCTTCTTTCCGAATTGTATAGACTCGTCCACTCCCATGATCGGTGATTACCCATACCTCGCCTGGCGACCTTACCAAGGTGGTAGCGCTTTCGGTAGGTTTCCCAGTGCCAGAAAGGATAGCATTGTGTTTTTGAAACTCTCGACGCAGTTTTTTGGTGAGAAAGTGTCCGTGATCATCGAAGGCTGCTTGGAACTCAAGCCCAACGCTGAATAACAGTGCGCCTGCATTTCGACGAATATCGATGGCAATTGTACGGAAGATGTGAACAAGACCTCCCTTGCTAGTAGGTGAAGCCCGCAAACTAGTGCTCTGTCTGACCCCGCCGGGAATTTCTTGCCATAGCCCACCGGTTTCTTCCGCAAGACGCATCTGATATTTCTCCGTGTGTCCAAGCACATTGACATGTAATTCATATAACTGACAGGTATCGATAACCTTCTGACGCACTTCATCAAGGCTAAAACCCATTCCTAACTGGGTCGTGGCCGGCTCGTCGGTTACCAGTACCAGAAATTTATCGGCATCTGAACGAAATTCCATGGAATTGAAGGTGTCCATTATTGCATCGAGTGCGTGCTCATCTCCACTCAATCGGATGTTTCTCATCTGATGTCGAAGCATCCCGACATCTGGCACAAGTGGACGACGTTTCAGTATCTGTCCCTCCTGCCTAACACTAAATTCAGTCATACCAAGAAAATATTCAAGATTAATCTCGTCGAACGCATTGGTCATACTGAACAGATTGTCCGCAACCTGCTGAATGTTATCTCGCATACTCCCACTTGTATCAAGCACAAAAACGACATCAACCTGATCCTTCATGCGTGTAGCAATGATATGGTCAGCGATGCGACGCAAAGCCTCAGCAAAGGGACTATCGGAGGCGCTATCACTCGTGGCTGATCCATACCCCTGACCTGTACCACGCTGACCGGGCCGATCGCCAACAGTTCCGATATCGGACGTGCCAGTAGATTCCAGTGCATGGATGCCGTCCTTACCGCTGCCTTTGGCTCGCTGCCGATGGCTTCTCACACCTTCTCCGTCGCTTACTTGAAAGCGCGTCGAAACCTCTTCACTAATCTGTGTTTCACGGCTATTGAGTCGTTCTGAGACTGTTGTAACATCGGGAAGTTGGTCTTGGGGGTTGTGTTGATTGGGGGTTGCACTGTGAAGCAAGGGCTGTGCTGATGGCTGGAGAGTCTCACTAATCCGATTTGCGGAGGTTGTCAGTTCGATCGTTTGGGGTTGGTGGGCAATTGATGATTGAACCTGTCGTGGGGCCCTGATCCGTTTCGGTAGTGGCGGTTTAAGCGTTTCTCGGCGTGATTTGAGGAGATCTTTCTCATCGAGCAGTTGAATCTCTACCAAATCTTCAAATCCTTCTCCATCCTGCTGATAATATATGAACGTCCATGTGATAGCGATGCAGAGATAGATAATCAACGAAATAAGTAAGGCATGGATTGATCTGCGGCGACGGCTTTGATATATCATGATCCCGTCCCTTTAACTGCATTTAAACTACCCTCTGTTTCACACGGCATATTTTTGAACAGCAAAAACTGGTCTAAAGGCTATTAATCAGCAACATTGTTCAAGATATCGATGCTCGACGATGATAGCATAGTGGCTAATCTGAGGCGTTCATCTGTTCAACCAGTTCTTTCACCCGCTTAGATACATCGCAATCCACCTTCCCGTTCGGACCTTCTATACGCATGGTTTCCCATACTTTTTCATACACCCCTGTTTTTACAACTAGTTCATCTAAGCATTTAAAAATCTCACCGAAGTATTTCGAGGACTCAACCATAGGGGTGTGAGATTCCCAATTCGTTTGGGTGCCTTTACGCTGATACCTGAAATCGCTAGAAATCCTCACTTTGTCAGAAGCATTTGCCACGCCGGTATGCATCATCAATGGATGGAAAATAAGGACATCTCCGAGTTGGTAATCGGATCGAAGCCAGACGCGAACTGTATCCTTGGGCTTTGTTTTACCGGCAACAACGACACCTCCTTCTTCTCGCCAAGCTTTGGCTTGCCCTGGATTTTCAGCGACCCCAAGATAATCTTTGCCCTTCCACCAAACCTCATGTAAACCCTCTTTGTGTGAATCACGCTCAATCGCCAGCCCACCAATGAAAGCATCAATGTCCATTAGCGGAATCCAGACGGTGCAAAATTCCACAGGGCGAAAGAAATAGTAGTCTTGATGGGGCGGTGTTGTAAAAGAGAACTTGGGGCCATCTGCGACCTGCATACTCTTTTCACCACTGAGCATTAGTCGGAGTCTGCCCTTGTTATCCGCCCAGCAGAAAACCTCTCCACCCAGTACTCGTTCCAACACTTCGATGAGTTCAGGTGCGACAGACAGCGCTTCGAGTATACCCAGATCAACGACAGCTTTTGTAACCGTTCCGTCGGGTGAAAACTCATTCGCTTCGGGCCATTTTCCCGACCAAATCGGATCTGAGTTAACGGCTTTATCAACAAATCCATGCGCTTTCAGTACGTCAACGATGTTATCTCTGACTGTCTCTACCCGTTCCTTATCAAGCAGATCTCTAAAGAAGAGATAGCCGTTCTCGGCAAATTGTGCCGTCAAGGTGTCAGCACTGTCAATGTAAGGATCTGTTTCCTTGAAGGGAACAAATTTTGATGTAGACATGGGTTATCTCCTCTTATTTCCTATCTCACCACGCTGGTAAATCTACTCAGAGAAGTCGCGATTCGGAGATCGCTCCTACTAATGGACACCAAGATGGCCCAATAACCATAATGTTTGCCAATGAAGTCATGACAATCGCACTACACAGACAAAATCTTTCCATCTTTCATCTGAATCACCCGATCCGCATCCTTCTTTAAGCCCTCGTGATGGGTTACGATTGCGATCGTGGTTTGGTGTTCTTGGCGCAGCTCCCGAACAAGATTCATCAGATTCGCACCCTGCCGGCTATCAAGATTCGCGGTAGGTTCATCGGCAAAGATGATTTTGGGCTTGTTGGCCAGAGCACGCGCAAAGGAGACGCGCTGCTTTTCGCCGCCTGAAAGCTGTGCGGGTCGATGGTGTAAACGTTGTTCCAACCCAACCTGAGTGAGAAGTTCCGCCGCACGCTTTTCCGCATCGTTACCTTTCATACCAACAATATCCATGGCGACCATCACATTTTCCACCGCTGTTAAATACGGGATAAGGTTGAATAGCTGAAACACAAAGCCGATTTTCTCGCTGCGAAGTTGGGACAGGTCGTGATTTTGGTAGTCAATCTGTTCTCTATCAATCCAAACATCACCTTCGCTCGGTGTAAGGATACAACCGAGTAGACTGATTAGCGTCGTCTTACCACAACCACTGTCGCCCATGAACATCACCAATTCGCTCTCTTCAATGGCGATATCAACTTGATCAACAGCTACAACCCTCGCATCTCCCTCACCAAAATATTTTGTTAATCCTTTCCCTTCAACAACGATCCCCATCAGGTTCCTCCCTATTTCCCTTAGCAATTTCTGTACCGCCTCCCCTGAAGATGGAACAGAGAAAAGCGACAGTTGATGCTCAATCCAAATCGAAAATTTGTATAAGAAGTTTACTCACCTTTCGCGCTTCACTTCCGCAGATTAGACCTCTCCCCTAAATGCGACCATTGGGTCAACGCTGATTGCTTTTCGCGCAGCGAGGTAACCACCGGCGCAACACACAACAAAACTGATCAGCGCGACAATGCCTGATTCGACCGGGTGAATGGAGACGAAGATTGGCGCAGCGACAGCAAAGATGTACGACAAAATCAGTCCACAAATCACACCTACCACCGACATCAGAACAACCTGCTTAATTATCAGCGACGAAATGTAAAAATTGGACGCACCGATCGCTTTAAGGACACCGATCTCTTGCGTTTTTTCGAGCGTTGTGACATAGGTGATCATTCCGACGATAAGTCCTGCGGCAATCCAGAGCATTACTCGCAGAAATTGAACAGCTTTCATCGGTTCATCTACATAGGTAGCAATAATATCGCGAAGTGTTTGTTTAAGGGTGCGTACATCAATTGTTTTGAGTTGTTCATCAAAGCTTTCGAGTTCTTTCGCGGCTTTTTCAGGCGTATATCCCTCCGCTGCTTGGGCTATCATCATATTGACGTGAAGTGAATTTTTAAGCAGCACTTCCTGTGCAGTCCGAAGATCCATAAACAGCAGCGGCGTGTCGAGAACAAACATCAGGCTCTTTGCCTTTCCAACCACTTTAAGCTCTTTGTTCCCGATCAAAATCCGTTCCCCGATTTCGAGATTCATCTTTTCATCGACGACGACCTCACGCGGTGGAATATCCGCTTCCGCCCATCCCTCATACTGACTGGCAGTCACCAGTCGCCCCTCGGTTAACTCAAACTGCGTCGGTCCCCCCAATTTATCCGCCTTGTATCCCACAACAACCGCTTTGCCAAGTTTTCCACGAATTACAGGTCGCGCATGTGCGAAAACGAGTGGTGACACCGATTTTGGCTTCAAGGGCTGTGCGCCGTCGAGATAAGCAAGGTGTTCTGGAACAAGCAGTGAAAAACCGATAAATGCGCTGCCCGAGCCTTCTGCGGAGATCCAAATGTCTGCTCCTGTGAATTTAGGATACTGCTGCGCTTGGATGCGCATACCATTCATGATTCCCCCTAACATTAGAATAAGGGCGATTAGCACGGTGATGCCAATCGTGGTCAAGATGACCCTCGCCTTGCGATAAGTCATATCTTTCAGAAATATATTGTTCAATTTTTATTCTCCTTTCCACGCTCGTCTGCGCGTAGAGGGACACATTATGAGATCTTGCGATGCCATGAAACAATTGAAACAGTACGATAGAATGAAGTATTATCCACTTGAATCAACTGTTTGTTATTGTTATCGAACCGGATATTAGGTGCATCACCATTATTGGGAGAGCAAAGATTATACCATTGATTAAACAGATGATTAGGCAATTGACATACTCCCAAACCTAAAGGATTGGGATTCTCCCCCGTTCCTTTAAGAATTAGAATTGCGCTATCAACAAGGA
>JAGWBT010000098.1 GCA_021295755.1 Candidatus Poribacteria bacterium | reverse complement strand
TATTGAAGGGGAGAGTCTCATCTTGCGGCTGGATATGGAAGGTATTTGCGTTTCAACCGGTTCAGCCTGTACCTCCGGCTCGATGGAACCGTCCCATGTTTTGGCTGCGATCGGCCTTCCACCACAGTTGGCGCAAGGCACCGTTCGGTTTTCGCTCGGTAAAGATAACACAGAAGCAGAGATTGATAAGGTTATCGAGAAACTTCCCAAGGTTGTTGAGCAGATGCGGGCGATGTCACCAGCGTATAAAAGATTATAGGAGGAAGGTCTCAAGCGTTAAATGAAGCGATAAACTTTGAAACAACTCAATTCTGTTTCAGTTGACACAAGGAGGGGTCAATGCCGAAGAAACGAGCGAAGAATAAATATCAGAAGAGACAGCAACGTCGAGGCGAAAACCGTTTGCGCGGCGACAAAATTGATCTTTACCTTTCGATGGCATATTCGGATGATCCGGAGGACAGAATAGCTGCGATGGATAATCTTTGTCCCTGCCATGTTCGCAGACGGATTGATGCTGTGTGGGAGGCGCTATACCGTGGGCTTCAAGATTCCGACATCAATGTTCGCAAAGCAGCGTGGCATACCCTCGACGATGGCGGACGACCAAATGATCCACAGTTACAGCCAATTCTTGAAAAGATTGCAAAGAAAGAGACGGATCCCAAGCTGCGCCAACGCGCAATTGATCTCATCCAGTCCGCGAGACAGTTAGCTGATAAACATCAAGAATTGGCAGCACAGAAGGCAGACTATTTTCGTGGCAAATGTGATTGGTGTGGTGAGGCAAACGTGCAGGTCACTTATGATTATGAGACAGAGTTTGATGGCATTGGTGGACAAAAAAGATTTGCTTTGATGTGCCCTGATTGTGCTGATGTATCACGTTAATGTAGAAACCCAAAATTGCTAGAAGTGCAAGCGTTTCTAATATCATAAAAAGCCTCCGGATTTATGAGGTGTTCAACCGAGCCGTCAACGCCTGCTGCGAATCGGTTTCCGGATTGAAACACAACAACCCTTCAGCACGAGCAGCTCTCAGCAAGCGTTGGTCGGAGGCAACGAGTACCAGTTCATCGCCCACATTACGAAGATATGTTGCCAGGTCCAACGCAGAGCGTAACACAATCGCATCAACACTGTTAATTGCGTATGTTTCAATCAAATTCATCGATTCGCAAACAAGTAATTTGTGTGCCGGAAGAGTCGTCAAATCAGAGTCATCTGCGATGACCTCCCGGTTCAAATGACCAGTTGCCTGAGTAAACTCGTGAAAGTTAATTCGTCGATCGTTCCTTTTACGCACACAGATCCAAAAAACTTCAGCAGCACCAAAATTCAAGCATACCAAACGGTTCAATGGAACATTGGCGAAAAGGAAATCGACTTTGTCACTACCGATTTCCACAGTATATCGCTTGACGAGCGCACTAGCATCAAAGTAAAAATAATACACACCTATTTCTCACGTTCTTCAATGATGGCGCGACTGAACTCATTGTCTTCGGCACGAATGCCGTGGCGTGCCATACTCTTGCGAAGTTCCTCAATGGGGATAGGCTCCACCTCTACAATTCCCATTTTGTCAAGAAGTTCACGGAAGATTTTAGCACTCTCTTTTTTATTTTTCCTGTAATGTGCCATTACCTCCGCCCCCGTCTTACAATCCATCGGCGGGTTTGGCACTAATTCATCAACAATCCAAGAGAGTTGCAGCGTCAACGCTGCAATCGTCTTTTCGACCCGCTCTAACCGTTCTCCTAGGGTTTCAAGCGTTTCTGCCATCGTAAAAAAACTCCTTTCATTTTTATCGACTGTACGGCGAACTACCACATAACCCGACCATCGCAGTTGATATCCTGCCCCGTCATGCTCGCTGAATCATCGGAGGCGAGGAAGAGTGCTAAGGACGCCATCTCTTCGGATCCGGATCCTTTTTCACTATAGCCTTCATCGGTACACCATCTGCCCGCGAGAACACCCCTCGGATTTGGCTGTCTGATTCGCCTGCGAAGATCCTCCTCATCAAAGGGTTGATCCATGTATTCCGCCCTTGCCTGCGCCAATTCGACGCTTCTCTCCTCATGTCCGCCCGGACAGATTGCGTTGACATTAATATTGTAACGTCCAACATCGGCGGCGAGTGTTCGTGTGAAACCGATCACCCCCATCTTTGAGGTAGCGTAGGGTGCTCTGTGGGAAAGCGGCTGTTTGCCCGTACCCGAACTAAAGTTTATAATTTTTCCATATCGTTTCCTTATCATTTCGGGCAGCACTGCCTTGCAACAGAGAAAATGGGAATCGAGATTAACTGCGAGTGTCCGTTTCCACTCCGCCAAGGTCATATTCCAAACATCTTTGGTCGGTCCGGCAATGCCAACAACGTTAGCGAGAATATCGACTGTTCCCAGCGTTTCAAGAGTTTCCCTAACCATCTGATCTACCTGATCCTCGTCTGAAACGTCCGTCTGGAAGCAGAGAACCTTTCCACCAGCATCTCTTATCTTTGAACCAACTTTCTCCTCCAACGTTGTTACCGGAATCACATCGCATAAGGAAACCGCGGCACCCTCTTCTGCAAACCGCAGAGCGATCGCTTCGGCGTGCCCTCTACCGGCACCTGTAATCATTGCGACTCTACCATCCAATTTTCCCATGAAGACTCTCCCTCCTTTCACAATCCTTTCTCTATTCTGGCTGGAGACAGACCTTGCCAAAATTTTCTCGCGCTTCTATAATCCGATGTGCCTCTGCTGCCGTTCTTAACGGCAACACCTGAGCGATAATTGGGTTTAGCTTTCCCTGCTCGGCAAGGCGGATAATGGTCTGAAGTTCAGATGTCGTTCCCAGCGCAGATCCCATCAGCGTCAACTGCTTCTGGTACAGTTTACGGATGTTAATCTCGCCGATATTGCCCGTCGTAACGCCGCACGAAACAAGACGTCCTTTTTTTGCGAGGCTTGCGACGCTCTTATCCCATGTCGCTGCTCCAACATGTTCAAAAACGACGTCCACACCGCGTCCATCTGTTGCATCGTGAACGGCTTCGCTAAAATCGGTTTGCGTGTAGTTGATCGTGAAATCGGCTCCCATCTGGCGGGCGCGTTCAAGCTTCTCATCGGTGCTTGCGGTGGCAAAGATTCGTGCGCCGCACAATTTGGCAATTTGCAAGCCGGCACTCCCAACACCGCTGCCAGCGGATAAGACCAGTACATCATCGCCGGGGCGAACTTTTGCCCGCGCTACAAGCATGTGCCACGCCGTGAGGTAGGCGATAGGAATAGCAGACGCATCAACGTATGAGAGGTCAGGGGAAATCTGAATGGCGTTTTTGGCAGGTGCTTTGACATATTCCGCGTAACCGCCATTGGTTTGAAAGCCCAAAAGCTCCTGAAAATCGCACATATTTTCGTCATCGTTGAGGCAATCTGGGCACTGTTCGCAGGGGATACAGGGCGCGAGTACCACTCGATCGCCGACAGCGACGTTGTGGACTTCTGTTCCAACCTCAACCACCTCCCCGGAGATATCGGATCCGAGGATGTGTGGGAACGGTTGAACCTCCGGCCGATCCCGGCGGGCGCGGATATCGAGGTGGTTTACCGCGCACGCTTTGACTTGGACCAATACTTCCGATGGGGCAATGACGGGGACGGGGACCTCCTCGTAGTGGAGTTTATCAATTCCGCCCTGTTCGTGGAAAATGATTGCTTTCATGGACTTCCCTCGTTTGAAGAACTCCGGCTATCATGACGGGTAGACGTATCGAAGGTTTTTATATCGTTCCGTCAATCAGACGGCCGTTGTATGTTTCCCGTCGAAAGCGCTCCCGTGAATAACGATAAACAATGTTCCCGCAGCATAGACCAACAGTCCTAAGTCAAGTTCACCATGGAGAAGATGAACCGAAAAAGCAACGGCAAAAACCAAGAGCAGGACTAAACCGCCTAAGCGAATGGTCTGCGGAACCATAAAGACAATTGCGGCCAATGTCTCGACGATAGCTAAGACGAGTAAGGCGTGATTGGCTGTACTAAGAGCATGTTTCACTCCCCAAACACTTTGAAGCAATACAACAATAGCCAAAGTGAAATGGAATCCAATAAAAGCGATGCGAATCATCTTGTGATTCATATATTTCCTCCGTAATGGACATTAAGTCGCAACGGTACACAGAATGTCATTTAATGAACTGATGCACATGCGCCATGCTCTTATTGCCATTAACCGTAAGCCCCATGCTCAAGGAATCCTAGCAATCGCTTTAACCTCGGATTGGCGTCTTTGTAGATGTGTTCTGGCATATTGTAATTCATGAACGGATAATATTTGTGTCCAATCATACGGCGGGCATAGGTAATTTGTGTAATATAGCGTGTTCGGTTACTGCGATTAAGTCCACCATGGTGCCACACCTGATTGTTGAACATGACAACACTGCCAGCTTTTCCTAAGTTGTACCGAATCTTGCTCTCCCACTCTGTCCCTTCGATTTCGGAGGGCGGACCCGTGCCGTACAGATGGGAGCCAGGAATCACCTCTGTACCACCGTATTTGGCATCAGTCACATCCGTCAGATAATAGTTTGCCGTAAAAAACATAACAGACAAACGAATATTCTTCGGTGGTTCGCCATCTGTAACGGTGAAATGAGGGGCATCGTCCTGATGCCATCGTGTTATGCCGCCGCCCGGAAAACTCTGGAATGAGTTGTTGTGGATAACGTGGCAATTTGGGGCGATAAGGGCTTCGGCAAAACTCACGATGGGTTCCAAGTCAAATAGTTTGAGGTTGGTTTCGCTGGTCTCAAACATTCGGTGTGCGAGTGCGGTACGCTCATTCACACCATTGTGACCATTCGGATTTTCTTTTAACGCCCAATCTAGATCTTCACGCATCTGAGCACACCAATCCGGTGGTAGGACATTCTGTAAAAACAGAAAACCATCTCGGTGGAATTGATCCACCCATTCCTGAATCTGTTCATCACTAACAATTTGGTTGGCTAAGTAGTCTCCATCTCCTGAAGTTTGGCTCATGACCGATCTCCTTGTAAAAGCAGAATATAGCGCCTAAACGGGTACGGTATACCGACGTTATAAGTTTGTCAATTTCAAATCCCTCTGTGGAGACAGACGTTTCTAGTGTGGATTTATATAGGCTGAGACACAGGCTCCTCAACTACAACTGAACCGAGATAATTTCACTACCTTGTAGTGCTTCCGGCAGATCCTCCGGAAAGTTCCGAATCTCCCGAAAATCGGGCACAGGCAGCGGAATTCCAC
This sequence comes from Candidatus Poribacteria bacterium, assembly GCA_021295755.1. Classification (NCBI taxonomy): domain Bacteria; phylum Candidatus Poribacteria; species Candidatus Poribacteria bacterium. The sequence continues at coordinate 10,322 of JAGWBT010000098.1, read as the reverse complement.
CTTGATTGATTGATGCCTCCGACACCAATCCCGGCACAGTCATATCAAGGGATTCATAAAGATCAATTGGGGGCTTTGCGTCGTTGATAATCGAATCCGCAAACTCACGAATCTCAAAATAGTCGCCACCGCCGTGTCCCGCGCGTAGGGCTTCTTCCGGGGGATTGCGCCACATCTCTGGCATAAATTCTTCTTCAAAATCCCACAGCGAGCGCCATTCCATTTTCTCATCGTAATCTGCGAGCCAAATCTTGGCGCCATCTCCAAAACCGCGTGGTGCCTCGTAACAACCCTGCGTTCCCTGCAAACTATAGTAGGTGAGATTGTGGGGACGGTTAGACAACATATCAACACGGATTTCGATTAGTCCTCCATTTGTCGTTTTGCACATCATTGTTGTACTATCCTCGTTCTCGTACTGTGCACCACGCGGATCGCGATAATGGTGTCCTGTGCCGAAACAGGAGACAGTACTGACACGCTCGTCGAACCACTGTAACACAGGACCGAGACTATGCGTCGGATACGTTGATCCATTCCGTCCGGTCTGCCACTTGCGTCGCCACTTTGTTCGTTCGTTGCCCGCCTTCAATTCATGGATATATGCGCCTTCGCCAAAATAGATCTCGCCGAACAGCCCACGCCGCGCGAGTTCACGCACCAACACATTCGGCTTCATGTAGGTATAGTTCTCTGCCATCATGTACTTTTTCCCACTCTGTTTGACAGCGTTGACGAGGTGCCAGCACTGTTCAAGGTCTGTCGCGGCGGGGACTTCGGAAAGCACATGCTTACCTTCTGACAGCGCGATGACAGCTTGGGGAACATGCAAGGGCATCGGGGTAGAGACAAGAATCACATCGAGGTCCGACTTTGCCATCTTTTCAAAGTCAGTGTATCGCAGCTCGATCCCATGCTGATCGCCTACCTGGTTTAGGATTTCGGTATTAATATCACATATGGCAACGAGAGTGGTTTCATTCACGGTCTGGAATGCTTGGATAAACCCTGAGCCGCGTGGGACTCCTACCAAGCCGACTTTCAGTTCACTTGTCATAGCTTACCTTTCTGATCACATGTGTCCGACTGATCTCCTATGAGGTTTATGCCCGGCTTTTCAGTCCTCTAAGTCACGCTCGCCCCGCTCATATACCAGCGGTTTTCCAACGATTTGTGCCAATTCCCTGCCCTGCTCCTCAATTTGATTTAGCTGGTAGGCGCGGGTGATGGATAGTTGTGAACCATCAACTAGGAGGAGATAAAGGTGCAAAATTTTAAGGAATTTCCCACGAATTGTAATCCTCACAGAGCGAATTCCTGAAAATGGCACCGGGCGTTCATCAGGAAAAAGGAATAGGATGCGCCGTTGCCACAGAATATCGCGTAGCGGAAGACGGAGGTTAATCCGCCGGGTATACGTCAAGATATGTAGACCCATGAGTAAGAAGGGAACAGCGATCCATATCCGGTCGTCCAGCTTGAACTCAAACATGAGCAGGCCCGCTATTCCAAACCAAATCAAACTAGAAAGTCGGGAGGCAAGACTGCGTCTAAGAATAATTGTGTCTGGATTGGGTTGCTTGAGAGTAAGAGCCATAGGTAAAACTTGCATCAAATATTCTGTATTGCGGGTGCTGCTACACCAACGGGCATTGTAGCGCCGAGATGACTGATGTGTCTATGGTCTTGAAAGGTTGTGCAGGTGATACGCCAGGATTGAAAGAGATCTACCGATTTGTTGAACGTCGATTCGCCTGTCTATTATACCTCAACCCTGTAGTTTAATTCAATTTCATCACCCGGCATACCACGGAATCCCCAATTGTGCTTAGGTGTCTCGGCGATTGTGATTTCAAGGTCTTGTGGAAGGATATTCAGTTGTTGATGAACCCTTTCAAAAAGCAGGCGAATCAGATGTTTCTTCGCATCTACAGATCTGCCCTCAAACATACTAATCTCAATAATCGTGTACTTTGTCGTGCGTCCGCTGGGATAGTAGAAATCGGAGGAATCTAGTGGAAAGAAGCGGTGTGCTCTTTTATCCTCTGGAAAATGCAAGGCATCAACCACACACGAATGAATGACATCGGAGAGCTCTGCTTTGATAGGATTAAGGTTCTCTTTTAATCCGTAGACCTTAATTTGCGACATTCGATTTCCCTTTAGTGAATTAGGCTGTCAGAATTTCGACACCGGTCTCCGTTACGCGCACGGTATGTTCCCATTGCGCCGATAGTGAACCATCAACGGTAACGACCGTCCAACCATCTGACAGCGTCGTACATTCACATCGACCAATATTAATCATCGGCTCAATTGTAAACACCATATTCGGCACCATTGGTGGACCGTCATTTCTTTTACCGTAATGGGGAACTTGAGGAGCTTCCCAAAACTGTAAACCTGTGCCGTGCCCACACAATTCGCGCACGACCGAGTATCCGAGATTCTCAGCATGCTGTTGAATGGTATAGCCAATGTCGCCAATCGTGTTGCCGGGTTTCACTACATCAATACCAAGGTACATACACGCTTTCGTTTCCTCGATTAACTTTAGAGCTTCCTCTGACGTTTCACCGATTACAAACATGCGACTGGTATCGCCAAAATATCCATCCAGAATTGGGGTAACATCAACGTTGATGATATCCCCGTCCTTTAAGACCGTGTCATCGGGAATTCCGTGACAGATAACATTGTTGATCGAGGTACAGCAACTCTTATTGAATCCTTTTACATCGAGAGTTGCAGGATAGCCGCCGTGGTCACAGGTGAATTCGTAGACCCATTGGTCGATATCCTTAGTTTCTACGCCAGCTTCAATTCGCCCTTCCAGCATGTCCAAAGTTTTTCGCGCCAATTGACCGCTTCTACGGATGCCCTCAATCTGCTCCTCGGTCTTGATGATAATGCCTGACGCCATTCGTGGTTGAGATGTGCTTTGTTTTTTATCCTGCTTGAGGTGGCAATTTTTATATATCTTTCCACTACCACACCAGCAGGGTTCATTTCGTGATGGTTTTCTCATCGCGTTACGATCTCGCTAAGAGCCTGTGCGAAAAAAACAGTTAATTTTGTGCATGGCGAAAGGTCATGAATTATAGAATTCGGCATTTGAAGATCCCTTGTGGCTTCTCCATCTACCATGTCTCGAAATCCTTGATGCAGGCTACGACCTCACTCGTGATGGCATTCAGCAATGATTCTCCTTTTTCCGGCGTGGCGCGTTGCGGTTTACCCATCGCCCCGGTCGGTGCCCACGTGACTAGCCGCTTGCCGACATTGATACGTCCGCCGCGCTCGCTATGGTAAAATGGTGAATCTATCAGCGGTGGACTGGACGTTACCCGATCCATCCGCATAATCTCGCCGTGCAAAAACAACATCATCGAGGTTTCGTACTCACAGGCATGCGTCAGATGCGGGGTCTCCATCCCATGAAGTTCTGGTGCCATCGCCGGCTCAGCCACGGTCCAATATGAGGATAACGCAATCCACATGTTGTCATAAACATCTGATTCGTTCGCTAGCTCTGTGATTGCTTGCGTGCCCGGAACGACATTGCCCCCGTGACCGTTGAGTAAGAATACACGTTGAAATCCTCCTTTGGCGATAGATCTGACAATGTTCTTGATCATCAATGTGTAGATGTGATTGGGAACGCTCACAGTGCCGGGATGATCTAGATGATGATCTGATGCACCAAGCCATAATGTTGGCAGCAGATAGATTTGCTCAGCGAGTTGTTTTTCGACCCGTTGTGCCACTGCGGTTACAAGATAGGTATCCGTCAGAAGTGGAGAGTGATGCCCGTGCTGCTCCAGCGATCCGAGGGGAAGCACGACGACTTTATTTTTGTCTGCATCCTGAATATCAACCCAGCAGTTGTTTCCATATTGCATATAAATTTGTCCTCCTGAATATAACCCGTGCCTCAGGGTTTGTCTTTCAGTGTGATACCGTATGGAGGTCACGAAGTTCGTAGCTTAGTTCTATTATGCAGACAACTGATCTAGAGCCTCTGCCAGCCGTTCTATCCCTAGGTTGATTGTTTCGAGACCAACCGCATAAGAAAACCGAAGATGCCCCGGACGCTGAAATTTGCTCCCCGGTACTGTTACGACATTCGCGCTTTCAATTAAGTAAAGTGCTAACGCCTCGTCTGTGTTGATGCGTTTTCCTCTCGGCGTTCGGTGACCACAGTAAAAGCTCATATCGGGGAAAAAGTAGAACGCGCCCGATGGACGCTTCCAAGCTGCATTTGTCACTAATTCACTGAAGCGCTTCATAAATGTTTCTCGCCGGTTATAAAGGGCATCCCTGATTTGATATCGTAAGCGCAAATCTGTGTCCTTCCGCAAAAAATGTGCGTACCCCTTCTGCGTGGGCAAATTGACACACGAAGAGGTATTTCCTTCGACGTTTGCTATTGGTCCCATCACTGGTTCCGGTCCCGCAACAAATCCTAGACGAAGTCCTGTCCCCGAAACCTCTTTAGACATTCCTCCGACGATTAGAGTCTGGGCTGGAAGGAATGACGCGAAACTCACATGGTCGATACCATCATAGACGATAGTGCGGTAAACCTCATCTGAGAGAACGCAGATCTGTTCGTGCTCGCCTATGATTTCGGCAAGTTCACGTAACAGTGAATCCGGATAGACAGCCCCTGTCGGGTTATTTGGGGAATTTAGCACAATCAATGCAACTGTGTCATCTTGGTTAAGGAGATCTGCTAGTTGCTTTGGATCGGGTAGGAAATTTGTATCGGTCTGCAAGACAATCGGGGGTTTACCCGTTAACAGAATAGGAAGATTCTCGAAAGATTCGTAGGTAGGGGCAAACGTGACCAGCCGATTTCGACGCGAATACGGATTCAGCATTGTTACACAGATTTTGAAGACCGCATCTTTGGGGCCAGGGCAAACTACAATCTCCGATGGGGAATAGTCTAAGCCGAACAAATGAAGGTCTGAATGAATGGCTTCAATCAACTCTGGATCGCCCGCCGCTGGCGAATAATGCGTTGCATTAGCCATTACGGCTTCCGCAATCGCAGTTTTCAAGAGGTGAGGCACCGGAAGCTCCGGATTCATCTCACCGATTCCGAAATCGTAAACCTGCTTTCCTTCCATTCTCGATCGATCCGCTACCGCCTTGATTTCTAGAGTCGGTGATGGTTTAATCTGTTGTGCCCAAGCTGATGGCATTAAACCCATAGAAAGATTCCTTCGTGATTTGTGAGATGGTGTGTTAATGGGGGCGCAGCACCCGAAGCCAATCGAAATAATAGCATGAATCTACAAAGACGTCAATCCCAAACTTAGACTACGTTCCAACCCCATAGAACATCGACGCCTCGATCACTGCCCTATTGATCCGCTCCTAAAATTTACTGATGCAGTTTCCCATCCTGTTTGTGCCCCCAGCCTGCCGAGTTGAGTGGTCGTCAAAAAAAGCATTGACAGTCGAAAGATGAAAGATTATACTTCATAATATGATGTGTAAGGGGTAATCTCCTTATTCGACCATTCTTGAATCAAAATCAATCAAAGGAGGCAGATCATGTACAGCATCGGCATATACGGCGACACCGGCATGGTGGGTCAAGAGATTGAAAAAGTCTTAGAAAATCACGATCAGGTTGAAGTCTGCTTCAGAAAAAATTCAAGAAGAGAAGAAGGGGCCTTGAACTCCTGCGAACTGGTCTTTCTGGCGACGAAAGATCCAGAATCAATGACGTTTGCAACACCAATCTTTGAGCTTGGAAAGAAAGTAATTGATATGAGCGGTGCATTCAGATTTCCTCGAAAAGAATTTGAAGAAGAGTATGCGCCGCGAATTGGACTGACCCCCTATGAGTCGGCAGATTACGTTCCGGACTTGGTAGAGGAAGCCGTTTATGGGATGCCGGCACTGCTGCAAGATCAGATCGCTCAGGCACGACTAGTAGGGAATCCGGGTTGCTACCCGACGAGCGTCGTTCTAGCTTTAAGACCGCTTAAAGGGATTGTCCAAGGAGAAGCAACCATTGTAGCAACTTCGGGAATCTCCGGCGCACGAAAAGATGTTGAAGAGGTGCCCAATGAGATCACGTACGCTTACGGCAGAAGGCACAAACACATCCCGGAGATGGAGCTATACTCCGGTTTTCGTGTCAACTTTACCCCCATCGTTCTACAGTCTGTTTTTAGGGGGATTAATACGAACATCAGGGTTGAATTGATGGAACCACTGTCGAGCAGTTGAGTCAGACCATCCGTAACGCTTACCAACCGGAGGATTTGGTGTTCATCGTAGAAGATACCGCTGATAAACAGTGGGGCACGCGCGATATTGCCGACACGCATAAGCTCCTCATCAAAGTAAGAGTCGATGAAGGATACGCCTATATCTGTTCCCTTGAAGACAACCTTGGTAAAGGTGCCGCCAGCCAAGCAGTAGAGAACATGAATATTATGCTCGGACTGCCGCGGCTATACGGTATCGAACCGGCGTATAGCACGAGTTAACTGGGGTATGCGAATTGCCCACCTTTAGTGCGCCCACTGTTGATCGTTAGTGGGCGCACAATTAATCCCACCGGAGAACTATGCTCCATATCCAGAGATAAATCTGATGACCACCCCTGTCGAACAGATCCTGCCACCTCGTCGCCAGCTGGCTTCCGATCCCTATCGTCCTCTCTACCATTTTTCAGCACCGGGAAATTATCTTGGCGATCCGAATGGCACAATCTTCTGGGAGGGCAAGTACCACCTCTTTTACCAGTATAATCCTGATGGTGCTTTCGACAATTCTAGGCGAATGCATTGGGGTCATGCTGTTAGTACGGACTTGGCGCACTGGAGTGATCTCCCTATCGCGCTGACACCGACGCCGGGTGGTCCTGACCGGAGCGGTTGCTGGAGTGGCGGTGCGGTGAACAACAACGGCGTGCCAACGCTCATCTACTATGGTCACCCTGAAGGCAACTGCATTGCAGCGAGCAATGATGAGCTCATTACTTGGGAAAAACACCCCGCGAATCCGGTGATTCCCTACCCACTGGAGGGAGATGGTTGGCGACCGTTTGATCCATGCGCTTGGCAGGAAGGGGATACTTGGTATTCACTTTCCGGTGGGAAACTGGATGGTGTTGGGGACACGGCGTTTCTGTGTAAATCGAAAGATCTCGTCCACTGGGAATACCTGCATCCGTTTTATGTCAGTGAATTGGACAAATCGCCCGAATCGGATTGTGCGGTGCCGGACTTTTTTCCACTTGGCGACAGATATATGTTGCTTTTCGCTAGTCACGAACGCGGCGTTCAATACTATATCGGCACTTATGCGAATCACAGGTTCTATCCAGAACATCATGGGCGGATGAATTTTGGCAAATTTGGGGTTGAGAGTGGTCACCTCTGTGCAGGCTTTACCCTGTTAGATGGAACGAATCGACGCATCTTCTTTGGCTGGATTCCAGAGGGACGACGCGAGGCAGTACAACGGGAAGCCGGTTGGGCAGGCGTGATGTCGTTGCCGCGTGTCCTCTCCCTTTCTGATGCTGGCAGGTTGGAAATTGAACCTGTCCCGGAACTAAAAATCCTGCGCCGTAACCGGCGTCGACTCACGAATATTCCGATTAGCCCCGATACCTTCTTGGCACTAGAAGATATTGATGAGGATTGTCTCGAAATCTTGGCAACCTTTGAGCCGGATCATGCTAAAACGCTAGGAGTTAAGGTGTGTTGCTCACCAGATGAGGACGAACAGACGGTTATCTATTACAGTCCCAAGGATAAATGCCTTGCCTTGGATGCCAATTTGTCCAGCGTAAACCCCGATGTTGCGAGTCACGGTCTGCAGCAGGGTCCGCTCGAATTGGCTGCAGAGGAGCCTTTAACGCTCCACATTTTTGTCGACCGTTCAGTCGTCGAGGTCTTCGCGAATAACCGGCAATGCCTGACCAAACGGATCTATCCCGCTCGACGAGACAGCCGAGGTGTACAGCTTTTCGCTGAAGGTGGGAGTGCGAAGCTACATTCAATAGATGTGTGGGATATGGCAGCGATTTGGTATTCATAGAGTTGAGACGAAAAGAACCCATCTATAGTGAATTCTAGAAATAAATAGACACTTTCGCCCCCCGGTAGGTGCGGGTGAAAACCGCACCGCATCGGCACAGTTGGAAACAGTGCCTACCAAACGGGAGAACGGTAGGTGCGGCATCCTAACCGCACCGGTTTTGAGTGTTTCATTAATTCTAAGGCCCACTATAGATAGAATAGCCTCTATAGACTTCCTAAGAAAATATTAAGGAGAATTTGATGACCCCAAACAGTTATCGCGGTGTATTCACTATTCCATCCACCCCCTTCGCAGAGAACGGAGAGATTGATGTTCTGAGTTTCCAACGCATGATCGATTTTTGTATTGAGTGCGGCTCACACGGCTTGGTTTATCCTGTGAACGCTAGCGAGTTCACCGCTCTCAGTGATGCAGAGCGGTTCCAGATGTCGGAGGTGCTTGTTAAGCAGAACGCCGGTCGATTGCCAGCGATTATTGGCGTCGCAGGTGTGGCACGGGAGGTCGCGGAACGGTTCGCCAGGCATGCCCGCGATATCGGCGCAGACGGTGTGATCGCTATGCCCCCGTATATCAATCATATCTCTGAGAGTCTTGTCTTTGAATATTACCAGACAATCTCAGATGCGGCACAAATACCGGTTTTTATCCAGAACAACATGCCACCTATCGGATCAAACCTGTCGGCAGAATGCTTGCTTAAACTGTGTAGGGAAATCGAGCATGTGGAGTATATCAAGGAGGAGACGCTGCCCAGCACAGTAAAATTGACCGCTGTGATGGAAGGAAACGATGGCTCATGCAAGGGGGTATTCGGTGGAGCAGGCGGACGCTATCTAATTGAGGAATATAGGCGTGGGAGCGCGGGGCAGATGCCCGCTAGTCATGTCACTGATGTCGTCGTCGCTTTATGGGACGCCTTAGAGGCAGGCGATGAAGAGCGGTCAACCTATATTTACAAAGAAATGGCACCACTTTTCCTATTTGAACATCAACTCCCCGGCTGTTACAAGGAGGTACTGTATCGGCGTGGGATTATTGATTGTCCGCTCAAGCGTAATGGAAAGATGCCGTTAGACGAAATTGCCTCGAAGTACTTGGATGAAATTCTCGCACGGCTTGAACCGTTGATGACTTGAAAGAAATAGGTGGGGTGGGAATAGTTGTAGGGAACAACGATCGTTGTTCCCTACATTATCAAAGGAGCAGATCGGATTAAGGGATAACCGCGTCTTCTCCGAGATGTTCCTGGATCCAATCTCTGAGAGGGACATCCTCGTCTTTCGGGGAAGTGTATCCCAGTCCGCCCGTACTAGCACCCAATAACTGGCGTCGAATCGGATCGCTACGCTCCATATAGTGATCAACGGTCATATTGTCTCTCGGACGGAGCCACCGATAGCTATAACCGTAGAAAAGCACCTTTCGGGTGATATTTGAATGATTGGGACTTGCGGAATGCCAGATCCGCCGATCGAAAAATACCGCCGTACCGGGCGACACTTTCACCGCTGTCGTCCCTTCCGGGTTTGAAATCCCATCTTCAGGCAGCTCTAACTCGTTCTGCAAGTGGCTGCCGGGCAGGACATAGAAATTCCCACTTCCCTCTACCGTTGTGTCGGTCAGAAAGTAGCCGATCTTGAGAGAGATTCGCGGACGAGGATTGCTTTCTAAGTCGCTGTTCAGACGTCCGCTATCTTGGTGCCAGCCCAAACGCCCCTCCTCCGATCTTTCCTCGGGTGGTACTGGCGGTGTGATTCCCAAGTGTGAGTGATAGAGCTGGATGTGCCAACCCAGGATTCCCCACACCTTCGGAAATGTCTTATACCAATCCAATAACTCGAGGAAGAGATCATCCTTCCCAATGAAGTCGAATATGTTACAACGTTCATGGGGGGACAAACTCTGCTCAGGTCGATATTTAGCCTCAAGCCGATCTAATACGGCGTTGAGGTCATCGACCAATTGCGGTGGCAACGCGTCTTCGACAATGAAGAAACCGTTCTTGTCAAACAGGAGCCGTTCCTCATGCGTCAGGCAATGATCCAAACAGGCAGTATCCATATATACCTCCTCTACTGTTTCCCAAATTCTGAGTTCGGCAGATTTTCATTATAGCATATTATATCAGATATTCATGCCTGTGTAAATAAAGAATAACAACCTTATAGCAATATACGGAGCAGCAGTAATGCTGCTTTTCAAGGCGTACTTTTACCTACCGAAGGCTTTTGCGGAAAAACACCTCACCG
>JAGWBT010000097.1 GCA_021295755.1 Candidatus Poribacteria bacterium | reverse complement strand
CGGAATCTCGACATCGGTATTCTGCAGATTATTGGTTCGGACACCTATCATCTCAAGCCACTCGCCTTTGCCTTGGCGTCTTTGTGGCGGGATTTCGATTTTGAGCCTTCCTGTGAGGTATCCACCCGTCAGTGATTTTTCGCTCTGCTGGATTTCAGTGGGCGAACCGGCGGCGATGATCTCACCGCCAAACTTCCCGGCACGGGGACCAAAATCGAGAATGTGATCCGATGCCAACATGGTTTCCAAGTCGTGCTCAACGACTAGGACACTGTTACCAAGGTCTCGAAGCCCTTTCAATGCGTTCAAAAGTCGCTCCTGATCTCGCTGATGCAATCCGATACTCGGTTCATCAAGGATATATGTTACCCCTGTGAGACCGCTGCCGAGTTGGCTTGCCAGACGGATGCGACTGGGTGCGGGTCGATCTAGCGTCAGATAATGCAATCCAATATCGACGAGGAATCGGAGTCGTTGTTGAATTTCTTTAAGCAATGTTCCACCGATCTCCATCTGATGTGTTGACAGATCAAGGTGTTCAAAGAAGTTGGCAGTCCTTCCAATCGGCATCGCTGTTAGCTCGGCGATGGTTTCTCCGCCCAACGTTACGCCTCTCGCTAGGGGTTGGATTCGCGTGCCCTCGCACTCCTGACAAGTATATAACCGATGCCCGATTGTCCCAATACCTTCGCAGGCTGGGCATTGACCGATAGAACTGTTGAATGAGAAGTGACGCGGTGTCAGTTCGGGAAAACTCAAACCGCACGGGACGCAAGCGAAGTGCTCGCTGAAGACATGATGTGTAATTTCCGATCTTCTACCCGCTCGCTTCCCTTCGTTTATCACTCCCACCGCTACGGTGCCGCCGCTCTGTTGTGTTGCCGTTTCAACCGCTTCTGCCAGGCGTCCCCGTTCATCGGGTTCGAGAGCGAGGCGATCGACGACAATTTTGACATCGTGTCGGATACTCTTTCCAATCTTCGGTGCCCGATCAATCGGGTGAACCTCCCCGTCAATTTCGACGCGAGCGTAGCCATCACGCTGTAAACGCTGGAAAGCATCAGGGGACAAGACGTAAAGCCGAGCTCCACCTGCCAATGCCACAATTTTGTCAACGATTTGCTGTACGGATTGAACGCTGATTTCCGACCCGCATTGCGGGCAGTGAGCCGTTCCGACTCGTGCATAAAGCACACGCAGATAGTCGTAAATTTCTGTGACTGTCCCGACCGTAGACCGTGGGTTCTTACTCGGCGCCTTCTGCTCAATCGCGATTGCTGGGGAGAGCCCTTCAATCTTTTCAACCTTAGGTTTTTCTAACTGCCCTAAAAATTGTCGTGCATACGCTGAAAGGGATTCGACATAGCGTCGTTGTCCTTCTGCATAGATTGTGTCCAATGCCAGCGACGATTTCCCAGAACCACTCACGCCGGTGAATGTTGTGAACTTCCGATGAGGAATTTCTACGTTGATGTGCTTCAGATTGTGCTCATGCGCGCCATGCACGGAGATATATTCCCCCTCGTTATTGTTGGTCAATTCATAAGGGGCTGTTGATTCCTGTAGAATGTGCGGGGGACTGTGTGTTGCGTACTGCGTATTATCAATTGAAGAACCTTCCAATCCTCTCGGCGCTAGTGCTGGCTGCAAAGCTATCCCCGTATACGATTCCTCAACGGCTGCTACCTCCTCCGGTGTCCCTGTTGCAACGACATAGCCACCCGCTTCACCACCCTCGGGACCGAGATCAATAAGATAGTCCGCTGTTTTTACGACCTCCAAGTTGTGCTCAATGACGATAACGGTATTGCCCACGTTGACAAGTTGGTGCAACACCTCTAGGAGTTTTTTCACATCGTCGAAGTGCAACCCGGTTGTAGGCTCGTCGAGGATATAAAGAGTTTTGCCTGTGCTACGTTTAGCAAGCTCCCGCGCCAGTTTAATCCGTTGCGCCTCGCCTCCAGAGAGCGTCGGTGCTGGTTGCCCCAGCTTTATGTAATCCAAACCGACATCGTGTAGGGTTTGCAAAATCTTCGCAATTTTCGGAACGTTTGCAAAGTGTTCTAATGCTTCTTGCACGTCCATGTTGAGCACATCGGAAATATTCACGCCTCGGTATTCGACCTGTAGCGTTTCGTCGTTGTACCGTTTTCCCTGACAAATATTGCACTTTACCCAGACATCAGCGATAAAGTGCATTTCGATCCGCTTTGAGCCGTTGCCTTCGCAGGCTTCGCATCGACCACCCTTGACATTGAAACTGAAACGTCCCGGCTTATAACCGCGCAGTTTAGCCTCAGTCATCTCAGCGTAAAGCGCACGAATCTGATCAAACACTTTGGTGTATGTGACAGGATTCGATCTGGGGGTGCGACCAATTGGCGACTGATCTATATCAATAACTTTATCGATGACTTCGTCAATTGGAGATGAGGATATGCCTTGTGTCTGATCGTTTGAGGATTTTTCCTCTGTAGTGATTACCCGTATGAGATCATATTCTCCCGGCTGCGCATGTGCCTTCATCAGATCGCGGGCAAGTGCTTCGTATAGAATATCGTTGATGAGTGAGCTTTTGCCAGACCCGCTGACACCCGTCACGCAGGTAAAAACTCCGATCGGGACTCGTACATCAACGTCTTTGAGGTTGTTATGACGTGCGCCACGGACCTCGATCCATTGATTGCCAGTTGCACGGCGTTCAGTAGGGATTTCGATCTGTTGTTCCCCACGGAGATATTGTGCCGTCAGGGAGGTTGAATCCTTGGCAATCTTTTGCGGTGCGATCTCACCGCCTTTGATTCCCGGTCCCGGTCCGAAGTCAACAATCATATCTCCCGCCCACATTGTATCTTCATCATGTTCGACCACGATTACGGTGTTGCCTTGGTCTCGGAGATGTTTGAGCGTCGTGAGAAGGTGCTGATTATCGCGCGGATGCAAGCCAATACTCGGCTCGTCGAGGACGTAAACTACCCCTCGCAAGCCCGCTCCGATTTGGCTGGCTAACCGAATCCGTTGGGACTCGCCGCCGGAAAGTGTGGGTGCGGTTCGATCTAGGGTGAGGTAGTGCAGCCCAACATTCATCAAGAACCAGAGGCGCCCCCGAATCTCTTTCAGCAAATCAGTCGCAATGAACGCCTCACGCTCCGGTAGTTGGAGTTTTTCAAAGAACTTAAAACAATCGCCAACTGCCATTTTAACGACATCAAGGATGGATTTTTCGTCGATTGTCACGGCTTTCACTTCTGGCTTGAGTCGTGTCCCGTTGCAATCTGGGCATGTACCGGAAACCATGTATTTTCCGTAGTAACGTTTCACAAGTTCTGAAGATGCTTGGAAATACTTTCTTTCTGCGGGCGGAATCACACCCTCAAATGCGGCTTGGTACTTATAGCGACGATTACGGTGGGAGCGATAGACGAAAGGAATCTGCTCTTTTCCAGTCCCATAAAGGATTGCGTGTTGATGCTCGTCGGTCAGTTGTTCCCACGGTGTATCGAGGCTAAAGCCGAAGTGTGCTGCCAAACTCTCAGCGTGATGTCGCGTCTGTAGGGTGCCCAGCTGCCCCCAAAAGACAATCGCCCCTTCCCGAATTGATTGCGTTGGATCAGGGATAACCATATCGGGGTCCATCTTTGTGAGTGTTCCGAGTCCTTTGCAGGTTGGACACATCCCCGCGGGACTGTTGAAGGAGAAATTTCGCGGAGCGGGAGGTTCATAACTGATGTTGCAGTGCACACAGGTATAATCCACCCCAAAAAGGAGATCGCCTGCCTCCGGCTTTCCTTCGACGATGCTCACAATTAGGCTGCCTTCTCCCATACGCAGCGCGGTTTCAACTGCTTCTGCAACCCGGCTGCGAATATCAGGTTTGATAATGATTCGGTCAACGACGATTTCAATGTTATGTCGTTGATTGCGGTCAAGTTGAATTTCAGCGGGTAGGTTGTAGATCTGTCCATCAATTCGGGCACGAACAAATCCTGCCTTGAGCGCGTCCTCAAGATGTTCGCGATACTCACCGCGCCGCCCACTGACTATTGGGGCAAGGATTAAGATGCGGGTCTGTTGTGGTAGATCGACGATCTGATCGATGATCGCCGTCGCTGTTTGGGCACCCACTGGCGCACCGCACTCTAGGCAGTGTGGCGTACCCACGCGTGCAAACAGGACACGCAGATAGTCATAGATTTCTGTGATCGTCGCGACCGTTGAGCGTGGGTTATTCCCGCCCGATTTCTGATCAATCGAGATGGATGGGGAGAGACCACCGATGAAGTCAACGTCGGGTTTTTCCAGTTGTCCGAGGAATTGGCGGGCGTAGGCGGAAAGGGATTCGATGTAGCGGCGTTGACCTTCGGCGTAGACTGTATCGAATGCCAGCGACGATTTCCCGGAACCGCTGACACCGGTGAAAACGATGAGGTTGTCTTTGGGGAGTTTGAGATCGATGTTTCTGAGATTATGTTCGCGTGCGCCGCGGATATCAATGAATTCTTCCGGCATAGATTTTCCTTTGGCTGGCGATCTTTCCGTAATTACAGACGATTCCATTCATCTAACGAGATTCTATATCCTAATATATTCTCAACTTGTCTCAACAATAAGCGCAGTTGCGACACCGAATATTCTCGGTTATTTGGGATTGTCAAGTGATGATTTTCATAAGGCATAAAATCGTGTCGTGTACCATGCTGTAGGTTGCCAAATCCGAGTCTCTTTAATTTACGAATAAACAGCTGTCGCTTACAAGGTCGCCATCTTTGAGCCCTCCTTCGCCTCATTTAAGTCGATTCCATTAATCACCGGGATAGGGATGTTGCGCTGATGCTTAACAAGAATCCAATCATACAATACAGACACCAATTCACGCTGACATTCAGCAAGAGTCTGTCCAAATGCTACAACCCCGGTGCAATCAGGTACTGTTCCGGCGTAGCTTTTATCTCTTAGCTTTTGATAATCAGCCTTTTCAGTTGCAGCCGCGATGTAGCGTCGACAGGAGGTTTCAAAATCATCATCAGGTTCACTTGGCAAAAAAGTGATAATGACTTGAGATTGGGAAATATCCGGAAGTGGTTCCAAAGGGTGTACCACGCCGTTTTCGTAAACTCCTCTGACTGCGAATAAGCTCATGGTATAGAATCTCCTTTCGATTCGGATTGGACGATCTATGAGTTCCATTTTACCATAGATTTCAGGCGTCGGCAACTCCCTTTTTCACGGCAATCGGTAGGGCTGGTTGCGGTAGGTCGGGGTAGTCAATGAAATATATCGGAGGAGATATCTCCATAATTTCATAGACCTTTAATATAGCACATATATGTTAAGTGGTCAATAAAAAATTAATAAATAAAAAAGCCTTGTCCCGATTATCTAACTCCAGTTTAGCCCTAAAACCCCGCACCGTTTTTCGAGGCTAAAGCCTTGATTCCAATGGTGAAATATGGTATAATTCTTTCGTCTACGGGACGGGAAATTGCAACTTCGGCATCCTCGCCGTTGTTCCCGTCCACCCTTTGCAATAGGCAGCGTAGACGTAGAAAACACCAGACACTACAAAAAAACATCTAACGTTGGGTAAACCAATAGACCTTGAGCTAATGGTCCCGAGTCGGATGCGTCCGACAAGGCGAAAGATTGTCTTGCCAAGCACGTGGCTTGCAAGTATCGGTCGGCTCGAACCTCACGAGTTTTCCGTAGTGCGCCCCATGGCCCGCGCCGCATCGTTTGCATGATGTGTTGCCCCGGCTTGACCGGGGAAGGCACCCTAGCGTTTTTGGCAGGGGTCAGCCTTGTAAGGCGTCAGCCTGCCCAAAACCTCAGAGGTGAACCAGATGGCCCCATACCCGAAGTTGAAGGTAAACTCTAAGAGGTAGAACGTGGATTGGCTATCAAAAGAATCCCCGTTCTTTAGAGCGGGGAGCGGTCAAACGAGACAAGGCGTTATATTATAGCGGATCTCAGTAATCGTTGTATCCAAATTGTTGATTGCTGTGAGAGAAGAGAGGACATATCCCAATCAGCACGAAGGGGTACGCCTAAGAAAAGGATTAGTCGCTTTTCGAGCTGTGGGTTTGGCGTTAGAAGTAAGATCGTCCAAGTGAGTTTCCGACACCGAAGGAGTCGTAAGGCACACCGGCTGGCAGGGTACGGAATCCCCACGTATCCGTTGTGGCATCATAGCCAACCCCGACTGAAGCAGCGGGTTCCGCAATCAGATTAATCTGAAAGGTGAAGTCTTGTCGTACATTATCGAAGGGAGGTTCTCGCTTAATCCCGATGCGGTGCCATCGAATCGTCATGTTCCAATTGTGCAAGTTGCGTCGTAGCGTTACACTCTGTGAGTAGAACTGTTTTTCGATCCAGTCGTAATTAACACTAAGATTCAATTCAAACAATTGACTTGGACGAAATCGAAAACTGCCCGTGAGGCTTCGAGAGGCGCGTTGTGTTCTTTTTGTGAAGGCATTTCCGAGCGTTATATTCCATTTGTCACGGCGATAACTGACGTTGGATCGGAAACCAATCTGTTTGAGTCGTTTTCCATCGTAGCGCGATTCGTTGGGGTCATGTGTCGATCTGAACGTGATGTTCAGGTTTCGGCTCGCTAGCGGAACTATTGTCATTCTACTTTCAATCGGTACATATCGACGTTCACCCAACGCCTCAAATTTGGTGAAATCCGCTGCTATTCGTGTGCTAAAATTAAGCACACGGAGCGCAGATCTGCTGCCACGGGTCTTAACTTCAATACTGGTATCGAAGTTATATGCAAGGTTTTTTCTTTCAAAGAAGTAGACACTGGGACCAAAAGGATAAAGTTGGGGAGCATCTTCTCTTTCGACAGGCGGTGCGTAATCAAATGATACCCTTGAGTTGATTTGGTGGCGCATCCGACGCGCTCCCGGAATGAAACTGATGTCATAGATCCGAAACAGCAGATTACTTGCAGACAACCGTGTGCTGTATATACTCCGGAAAATGTTAGAGTTTCCTTCTCGGTCTTTGTCATGCCAGATGAGGTTTGTGTCGAGATCTGCGTCGAAGCGCAATTCTCGATTCGGCATTATTTGCAGTGCCGACTGCTTACGAAGGTCAAAACCGAGATCCATAGTTTGCAAGTAGACATCCTCTTCGTCTCGAAATCGTCCACGGAAAAAATTACCAAAATTCGTCTCCAGATCAAAGCTGATATCGTCAAGTGTTGGAAAAGCAAACATGGAAAGGATTGGGAGATCTGTGTGTAACTGTTCCGCAACTTTGGTTAACCCCGAATTAATAGTTTTGAAAACAGGCAGCCGATCTAAACGCATGCGTCTAAGTGAAAGATCGAGCGAGGGTAACTTTTGCAAGTCTGTTGTTCCTTCACCGGTAAAGTCTACAGTATGATTAACCTGTAGCCGCCCCAAGACCTCCCCGATCGTCTTGTACGAAAATCTTAAGTTTCCGTCCTCGTCTCGATCGTCATAGTTCACTCCCCGAAAAGCAGTTCCCCATGTGAACATACCAAAAGAATTAACCGCAGATTCATTGATTCCAAATCCCTCCTCTTTAAAATCTTTTGCTCGCCATGCCACACGTCCCACAAAACTCACAGGCTGTCGTCCCCTCGCTCGGTTGTCCCATGGGGTGTAGAAAGCGTGCCGGTGCCCCCATCGCATATTCCATCGTCTCCCCGTTTTGAACGGGTTTCGGCGATTGAAAGAAAATTCATCGTTAGTATAGAAGTAAAAATCTCCCCTATAAGTACGTCTTTTATCGACTTTAATCAGACGATACCCTTTACGGGTCTTGATTATTCCGGTATGCTCACCGCTATAGAGTCGCTGCGCTTGTGTGTAGGTTACGGTTGGCATCTCCCAGCGCCCCCGGTAATCGTATTGTTGGTAGATCTGCACCTTCTCCGATTCTTCTGAGGGATCTACCGTTTCATCGTCCCCAATTTGATCCGGATTCAAAGGAATTTGTGCACTATCTTCTGGTGTTCCTATATCGCTCTGATCTTCCATTGTTTCCTCGTGCCCATTTATCTCTTTATCACCCTGTCCCTCCGTTCCTTCTTCCAACTGTTCAATTCCAGCTTCTTCTGTCGTTGCAGCTTTCCCGAATTGCGCTTCCATCACCGCCCACTCCGCTTCAAATTGACGTGCAATTTCCTCAAAGGTTGGGGTCGGCTCCTTTTCGATTAACTCAAGAACATAGGCACCTTGGTCAGTATATATGGGCCGAGTTACTGCTCCGGGGACTTCTAGTCGGGTTACAGGATGTTTCCAACGTCGATCCATTTCATTCAACAGAAATCCTGCGCCTTCATTAGCTTCAGAAAGTTCCACTCCCTCATATTGTTCTGCTAATTGTTCGAGAACCTCTCCTGCCTCTGCACGTTCGTGAATTTCCTGAGCAGTCGTCCGGATTGCGTTCTTGGTTTCCTCGCTTGGTTCAATTGCTATATCAATTCGACGGATCTGGAGTTCTTGTTGACCATATACATCAAGGACACGATTCAGCTTTAAGATATGAAAACCAGATTCCGTTCTCAGAATCGGCGTGATTTCGCCGGGTTTCAGTTGAAAAACCGTCTCTTCGAGAATTGGATTCAGCCGAAGTTCATCTTCCTCATCGCGCTCTCCGCGCACCAAAAATCCCATGTCGCCACCCTGATAGCGTGTTTCTTGATCGGTTGATTTCTCTTCTGCTATCTTTGTAAAATCTGCATCCTCCTCCTGTAATTGGGCATGAATTTCCTCCGCCTTTTCGCGGGCAGCGGCGATGTCTTCGTCGGAAATCTGATACTCCAGAAACAGTTGCCGCAGCTTATACCGGTCATACTCGCCCTCCAGCCGATCTGCCAACTCCTGTGCTTTTTCCTCTAGTTTCGTCCGCTCACTTGGCGTTGCATTGGGAGGGATAGGCACAATAATTTCTTGGAACTTGGCATCGTTTACACGGTATTTGCCGTCAGCACCGAGCCCACTTCCTCGACGGGCAGAATGATCAAACAGCAAAGCACCATCGTATCGAAAGCGGCGTGCAAGTGGCAAAATCACGCTCAGGAATACCCCCTGATAGCTGCTTGTTCCGATTTTGACGATTACCTTGGCGACTTTGTCTTCTTGGCGAAGATCGCGACGGTAGGCGGGAAAATAGAAGAGGGGAACACCACCAACTCTCAGAACGATATTCTTGGCAATCAACTCTTTATTTATCCTGACGATAATCTGCGATGCACTGAAGTAATAATGGGGATGCTTGAGAGAGCATGTTGTCAGAGCGCCACCCCGGATGTAGGATTCATCATCTTCGATCTTAAAGATCTCAGTGCCGCGGTAGTACCATGGATCACTGAAACTGAATCCTTCACGAATGATTCCTTTTTTTGTTTCAATGTTGTAAAGGAGTTCGTTTGCATAGGTTTCTTCGTTTCCAACCAACAGATGTACGTTTCCCGCTGCCCGCATCATATTTTCATCGAAATCCGCCCAGATATAGTCAGCATACAGCACGACCTCGTCGTATTTGATTAATCCGTTGCCGTTAATCTGAATCATGTTTTCGTGAAAGGTGAGGTTGTCGCCTTTTGCAAGCAGGTCCCCTCCTTCAGGCGACATATTCTCTGGATCGAGTTTTCGACTGACTTGGGTGGGTTCTTCAGGTGTAGGTTCTTCAGGCGTAGATGAATCTGTCGTTGGCGGGGTTTCTGACGTTTCTTCAGGAGGTTCTGTAGGTGACTCTCCATCGTTGGGTGCTTCGGGAGCAGTTGGATTTTCAGTTGGTGAAGTTTCTGATGAAGTCTCAGCCTGTTTGTCCAATTCTGCTTCCTCGGCAGTGGAAGCGGGGTCGGTTTGGGCGGCTAATTCGCCCGCGATCAAAATTAAGTTAAGTGTGAGAATCGTGAGTGATAGGACGTGGAGTGCAAAACGAGTTGCACAGGGAACAAGACGTAGAACGTAAAGTACGGCCCCCGAAAAGTGATCAAGGAATTGGAAACAAGGGGGTTTGGGCAACCGGATAGTTGACTTCTTCCCGCTGCCTACTGTTTTCTGCCATTTCCGTTTTTCCCTCCTTGCCATACTACCTTTCCTCTGCTACACTGCAAAATTGCCTAATCGAGAGCAGTAGAACTTGTCCGAGAATCGAATCCCTCTGCTTCAGTCTTCGCTGTCAGTCAAGCGACTCTGATCGGAAGGTATAGCTTACTCCTATTTAAGTTCCTCTTTGATTTTTATAAAGGAACTTTCCTTGAGCAGATCCGTGTAAAGTTGCCATTCCTCTTGGAATTTTTGCTGACGCAGCATCATTCGGATCTGGTCTTTTTCAGCGTCGCTTAATTCAGGGGCAGTACGACTATCGATCTTGAAAATATGCACGCCGTACGTTGTTTTAATAGGTGTGCTATACGCGCCGGTAGCAAGTGCTTCGATAATTTTTCGGGTTTCGGGATTTAACTCGCTGAGTGAACGGATTCCGAGATCTCCGCTGTTAGCTTTCGTCTGTGCATCATCGGAGTATTGTTGTGCAAGCGCGTTGAAATCTTCTCCTTGATTTAACCGCTGCAAGAGGCTATCCGCGCGTTCATAAGCCGCTTCAATCGCCTGCTCACTCGGCTTCAGACTGACAACGAGATGACGAAACGCTATGGTCTGATCATCTTTATCTTCAACTTTGAAAAGATAAAGTCCATCATTGCCTTCAACCGGCTCACTGATCTCGCCGGTGTTGAGTCCTGAAAGTGCATTGCGAAAGGTAGCCGAGAGGTTGTCCATCTCTGCAAGTGGCAGTTCGTTTAATACCCCAACCCCTGCTTGTCTATACTCATCGTCAGCATAGCGTTGCGCGAGTTCCTCAAAATCGTTTCCAGCGTCTAATTCCTGAAGAATTGTATCGATCTTCTCAAGGGCTAGTTTGCGATCCGCCTCGCTTGGCTTGAAAGCAACGAAGATGTGTCGGAGATGGACTGTGTCTGTTTTAGTTGGCAATTGTGAACGGTTTTCTTCAAAAAACTTCTGTATGTCCGAACCTCGAATTTGGAGTCTAGGGAGGATGCGTTGCATTACAAGTCGTTCCGCCATCAGATTGCGTTTGGCTTGTTCACGGAAGGACATCAGGGTGTAACCTTCCTTTTTTAACGCTTGGGCAAGTTCCTCTTCGGTCTCAATCTTGTACTGGTCTTTGAAGTTTTGCAGATATTGCTCCACTTCAGCCTCTGTGATTTCAATTTTTAGCGTTAATGCTGTTTCGACGAGAAGCATTTGGCGAATCAACTGATCGAGGAGTTCAGCGCGTTCTTGCTCCGCCTTTTGCATCGCTTCGCGCTCACTGAACCGGTAGACTTGCTGCAGTTCCAGTGCTTTTTGCTTCACAACGCTGTCGAGTTCCCATTTGGTGATCACGTCTTCGTTGACATAGGCGATGATCTGATCAAACCTTCGCGCAGCGACAGGCTTAATTCCAAAATGAATGATCAGTAAAATCAGGGCGCAAAAACGCAATATCTTCATCAGAATCCTTGGGATGGGGCCCCCATCCTTATAGGTTGGGGAGGAAATCCCGCCTCCTTTTTTGTAAAAAATCACTTTTTTCTCTCAAGAGAACTCAATAGATCTGCAACCAAAGTATTCAGTAACTCGATGATTTAGGAAAAACGCTCGTTTTTCGCTCTCCTCCCAACGTAGTAATTGGAAGGCTGTTGTGTGTCTGAGGTTTACCCAGAAGGTGAACCTGTGATAGCACTGCTACCCGGAGAATCCTTCTAAAGGGTAGCGACTTCCCTTCGGTGGCGGGTATGTAAAGTTACGAGCCGAGACCGAGAAACCCAATAAATCCCGGGGAATGGGCAATAAGTTTCTTAATCCCGACTTATCGGAACTCTATCCCTTCAGAGTGGGGTAGTTGACTTAGAGACCTACCTCCTTAATCCAAGATTTAACGTTTTACGGTTCTGCTTCAGGTTCGGTGGGGGCGCTACCATCATCAGACGATTCGCTTTCCGCTTCAGCAGGGACGCTACTATCATCAGATGGTTCGCCTTCTGCTTCCTCTTCGACTTCCACCGGTGTATCGGGGATTCGATCTGAAAAGGTCTGGACCTTCGCCTGTTCGTGGAGCCGGATCAGCCAGTCGGTCATAAGTTCTTCACGTTTCTGATTCTCTACGTGTCTTTCCACATTGCGCCGTACACTTTGTTCGTCAAGCGTTTGTTGGCGTTCCGGCTGGACTTCCTCCTTACGGAACGTTAGGTAATAGTTTTCCCCATCAAGTTCGATGTGGAGAATCTCCTCGTTCATTTGACCGACTTCTAACTCAAACGCCATATCGCTAAAAGGTTTTGCGCGCCGTGAATACACCGTGTTATCGAAAAAGTCAGTGTCACCGGGGATTTCGTTATTGGATCCCGGACCGATTAATTCCCCGTTTGCAGATAGTTCTGCAGCGAGGGCAGCAATGTCTTCCCCATCTTTGATCCGTTGAAAAACTTCCTTCGCTCGTTCCTCATTTGTGAGGGTTAGGCAGGTCAGTCGCACCTTTTCCGGTACAACATAGTCCCCCTTATTTTCTTCATAATAGAGTTGGTAATCTTCCTCGGTTGGTTTAAGTTTCTGATCTACTTCGACATCTGTGATCCTGTCAACGAGCAGTTCATGGTAATAGTCCTGCACTTTTTTCAACACCTCGGGGTCCTCATCAAGTTCCCGATCCTTGGCAAGACAAAGTATCAGACGGCTCTCCGCCATCAGGTTCATATATTCCTCAAACCCACCTTCTACTTCTTGGTACTGTTGTTGTTTATACGTGGGGAGTTCACTTATCTCCTGTAGCATCTCTTCAAGCGTTATATGGTGTTTTCCATTCCATTCAAATTCAGCAATCACAGTGCCTTCAGCTCCGGCTTTTCCGCCACAACCATTCAACGAAATGCTAACGGCAACGGCACCGATTAAGATAAAACTAATAATTCCCAATAATTTCACAGTTATACCTCCTTAAATTTTGCGTGATATACAGTTGTTCGACTGTTACAACTATCTGTCAGCTAGTTTCTGAACGCGATGATTCGATCCGATGTTGTGTTCTACTACTGCTCCGATTCTTCATTTTCCGGATCTTCTTCCTCTTCGGGCGTCACGGGTGGAGGAAGTAGTTCTGGATATGTTTTGAGTTTACCTTCAGCAGTAAGCGCTTCCAACCATTTTAGGATACGCTTCCGCTTCATCTCGCGTTTTAGGGGATACTCAAGCCTTGGCTTGACCTCTTCAAAGGTCTGTTGGCGTTCTGGCTGGTGTTCTTCCTTTCGGAAAATCATATAATAGGTGTCCTCTTCGACCTCCTGTTCAAAAACTTCTTCAGTCATTTCGCCAACTTCCATTGCAAAAACCACGTCTACAAATGCTTGGGCTCGCGCGGAAACGTCTCGAGCAAAGTAGCCTGTGTCACCAGGATCCCCCGGATTTGAACCAGGTCCTGTCAATTCGCCTTTTTCTGCAAGTTCTTTCACTGCATCAAGCATGTCCTTACCGGCTTGGATCTCCTCCAGTGTTGTCTGTGCGAGTTCTTTATCGAATACGGTGATGCAGGTTGCCCGCACTTTTTCCTCCTCCACATAGGTATCTTTATTTTCTTCGTAATACTGCCGAAGTGTTTCCTCGGTAATAATGATTTTTTCATCGACCTCAATTTCGGTCAAGCGCTCAACCATCAACTGGTGCTTATAATCGTCCCCTTTTTTGAGGAAGTCCTTATCTTTGTCGAATTCTGCCTCAGCAGCTGCGAGGAGCATTAGCCTTTGGTTGATAAGGTCTTCCAGAAATATGAGTTTACCAGCTTTGGACTGATAGCCTTTCCGTTTGTGTGCCGATAACGCTGCTATTTCCGCATTAAGTGTTGCGAGCGAAATTTCGTGTATGCCGTTCCATTCGTACCGAGCCACAATAATCTGGCTTTCATCCATTGGTCCGGTTACATCTTGCGATTGGACAATCTGCCAACTGCTCAAACCGATCGCCGCAGTCACGACGAAAATTATCAATATTTTTTTCATTGTGTGTATCGTTCCTTTCTGATTTGGCATAGAATGCGAAGACTCTACCTTCGCGGTTGGTAGGGGCAGGTCTTGTGCTAGCCCAAAGCGGACAACCACAAGGGTTGCTCCTACAGAATATTGTTTTAAGGATGCGTATACTTCACAAATGCCGTTATGTAATACGCATCAGGTTTCGTGGTTCACATTAATTTCCCCAAGATACGCTTGAGTTCAACCAAGAGGGCTTTTCCCTCCAATCCTTTCAAACGGATCGTCATACGTGCAGGGGGTGTAATTGAGATTCGCTGATCCTGTTCAATCAGCCGAATTAGTTTATGGGGGTCAAGGTTTGTTTTGGCTTCATCAAATGTCACCTTGATGCTTTCGTTGCCTGCGGCGATTCCATCGACCCCGATTTGTTGACTGAGTTGTTTTAAGTCGGCAATTTCGAGGAGCATCTCAACTGGTTCGGGGATTTTTCCATACCGGTCGGCCATCTCCTCTTCGAGTTCTTTCCGATCTACTTCTGTTTCTAGGGCAGCGATTTTTTTGTAAAGTCCGACCTTTTGCCGGCTGTCGGGGACATATTCATCAGGCAGATAAGCTTCAATGGGTAGGTTAATCCGGGTTTCGACCGTTTCTTCGATCTCTTCACCCTTGAGTTTTTGTACTGCTTCCTCAAGGAGTTTACAGTACATGTCGTAACCTACAGCGGTGATATGACCGTGCTGTTCTGAACCGAGAATATTACCAGTTCCCCGAATCTCAAGGTCGCGGAGGGCAATTTTAAACCCGGAACCGAGATCAGTGAATTCTTCGATGACGCGCAGTCGTTTTTGAGCACCTTCCGTAATTGCCCATCCTTGTGGGTAGAACAGATAGCCGTAAGCCTGATACTGATCGCGACCAACTCGCCCGCGTAACTGGTAAAGTTGGGCTAATCCGAACGCGTCTGCACGATTGATTAGGATCGTGTTGACGGCCGGAATATCCACGCCAGACTCAATAATCATGGTACAAACCAAAACGTCATATTTGTGGTTGATGAATTCCATCATCACTTTTTCGAGTTGACGTTCAGGCATTTGCCCGTGTGCCATGCAAACTCTAGCGGGTGGTACGAGGTCTTGGATTGTGGCAGCAATGCTTGCGATACTCTGGACACGGTTGTGAACAAAAAAGGTCTGTCCGCCGCGTTCCATCTCTCGCAAGATCGCATCTCGAACCACGTCGGGATTGTACTCCATGACATAAGTTTCAATTGGCAGGCGATTTTCCGGGGGCGTATTAATTACGCTGAAGTCGCGGATGCCGACAAGGGACATATGAAGTGTACGCGGAATCGGCGTTGCTGTCAAGGTTAATACATCAACCGTCTGCTTCATCTGTTTAATCTTTTCTTTGTGCTTTACCCCGAAACGATGTTCCTCATCAACTACGAGCAGACCGAGTTCACGAAACTTAATATTTTTTGAGAGCAAGGCGTGGGTTCCGATGACGATATCAACTGTGCCCTTTGCTAGTCCCTCCACCACCCTTTTTGCTTCTTTATCTGTTCGGAAGCGATTCAACATTTCGACCTGAACGGGAAAAGGGGCAAAACGCTGCTGGAATGTATTAAAATGTTGCAGCGTGAGAATTGTTGTCGGTGCAAGCAGGGCGACCTGTTTTCCTGCCATCACTGACTTGAACGCCGCACGGAGTGCTACTTCGGTTTTTCCGTATCCGACATCTCCGCAGATTAGCCGATCCATGGGGCGCAGGCGCTCCATGTCCCGCTTAACTTCCTCAATCGCTTTCTGCTGGTCGGGGGTTTCTTCATAAGGAAACAGCACTTCAAACTCTTTCTGCCAAGGCGTATCTGTTGGGAAGGCATAACCCTCTCGGGAGTCACGAATCGCATACAATTCCAGTAATTCCTCCGCCATCTGCTCTATGGAGGCTTTTACTTTGGCTTTTGCCCGTTCCCATGACGTTCCACCGAGTTTGTCTAGACGTATTCTTCTGTCTTCTTGTCCGCCAATATACTTCTGCACGAGATCAATTTGATGGGTCGGAACATACAGCCTACCTGCGTCTGCGTAGTCTAGCGCGAGGAAATCCTGCGGTTTCCCATCAATGTCGAGGCGCCGGATACCTGCGTAGCGACCGATTCCGTGTGAGACATGCACCACATAATCCTTTTCCTTGAGGTCAATTAGACTCAGGATAGGAGCGCCTTCCTTAAAAGGGGTCTTGCGGTGCCGGCGATGCTCGCGTCCAAACAACTCATCTTCAGATAGCGTGATGCACTTGAGGATTTCACTGATGAATCCCTCGCTGATGCTGCCAATGTTCACCGCTGTTTGGGTTGCAGGTAAATCCCTATCTGCCAAGATATTGTGTAGCCGATCTGCGCTCTTTGGATTATCGCAGAAGAAGTTGACGAAATAGCCCTCGTCCGTCCATCCTTTGATCTGATCCATAATCAGCCGATAATTGCTACGTGGCAGACCGAGTGGACGCATACCGAAAGCAATCTCTTCAACCGGTTCCTCTGTATTGAGTGTTGGCGGCGCCAACGACGTGCGAACGAAGGGATACGTCTGCAAAGCGGAGCGTACCTGTTCAAACGGTATAAACGTCTCATCGGGTGACACCATAAACTGATCGAACGCTAGTTTTCGTTCATAAAGATCTGTTGTATCTTCGATAAGTTGAGTTGCCTCGCGCTCCATCCAAGCAGGCTCGATCAGAAGAACAATAGTCTGTGGGGATAGATAATCCATGAGGGTACTGGTATCTTCGTATAGCATCGGAAGTAAGGCTTCCAGTCCCTCTGGATTTCTTTCTGTTTCGAGGCGATTCGTAATCTCGTTGACTGCGTTTCGATACTTAGGTGATTCGTTGTTTTGAATCAGTGTCTCTGCTTGGGTTTTCCACAGATCGAGGGTTTGGGGGGACAGGATGATTTCTCGAACCGGACAGAGCGTGATTGCTTCCGTATTGTCACCAGTTCTATCGGTAACAGAGCGTTGTGAAGCCGGATCAAACAACCGAATCGCGTCGATTTCGTCGCCGAAGAACTCGATCCGGATGGGCGCATCAGTGGTCAATGGGTAAACGTCCAGAATGTCGCCACGACGAGCTAACTCAC
>JAGWBT010000096.1 GCA_021295755.1 Candidatus Poribacteria bacterium | reverse complement strand
TCCTTGTTGATAGCGCAATTCTAATTCTTAAAGGAACGGGGGAGAATCCCAATCCTTTA
This sequence comes from Candidatus Poribacteria bacterium, assembly GCA_021295755.1. NCBI lineage: Bacteria > Candidatus Poribacteria > Candidatus Poribacteria bacterium. Next base: position 20,406 of record JAGWBT010000096.1, on the reverse strand, counting down.
GGTTTGGGAGTATGTCAAACTCAAATGACGGCACACCTTGTGCAGTGGTCGAACTTTCCCCTGCCATGATCTCCTTCATGATTTGGTAGCCTCTGATATGCTTAGAAACAAAAATCAGGTGATGGCTGGAACGACGACCATCCTGAGTTTTGAAGCAGAATGGCAAAACATACTCTCCACCTTCTTCTTTGAGTGCTTGACTAATCGCTTCTACAATAGTCAATTCGCGTTCATGGGGATTCATATCTAACAACTGAGCACGGAGTTCATCTGCCCGTTCTTCGCCAAAAAGCGCATCCATGTGTTCTTTAACGGCCTGATTGTTGATCCCCATATTGATTCGGTTGTAATTAAAGAAGAAGATGCAATCACAACCCCAACCACCCAAAAAAGAGCTGATAAGTCGCAGTGATAACCCTTTATAGCCCCAAGGGTCCACGAAGGATAAAGTGGATATTGTGTTCATCTGTTCAAAAATCTCGACAATTTTCTCACCCACTTCTTCATTTATGACAATCGGTTCATGTCTGAGATTTCCAATATCTAGAATTGAATCAATGGCACTTTGAAGCGATTCAGTATAGTCTTGATTAAGATCGTTGAACACACTTACTAGCTTATCCCGTATGTTTTCTTCCCCTATTGCTCTCTCCAATACAAGGATTGGCGTAGATTTTGATCCATCTTCGTATCGTCCTGGACCCGCAAACAGATCTATATATCCAATTTTGTTATCTTGTCTACGAGTCCAGCTTGTGATTACCTTTGCCCAAGCCCAGAAATATTTCTCAACAATTCTGGATTTTACCTGAGATTGCTCTGTCGATTCATCGAAGAATGAACTATCGTTCATGGTAATATCCTATATTATACTATACAATAGTTAAGTATTGCAAATACTAAAGACGGTGTCTTGGGAATCTACTGATAATAAACCATGCCCCAAGGATTATGCAGATGCAATCTCAATCCGATCTGTGCATAACCACACCCTTCGGATTCTCAAAGGCGTCAATCCAGAGGTGGCACCACTCGTCATGATCGTGCATCACACTCTCCGGATCGCGTTGGCTGCGCACGACAAAGTCCGGGTGTCCTGTGCGACCGGTGTGTTGACCGATCGGGTGGTAGCGCAAATCCATTGACCAACGGCACTTGTCTGAGCGGTTGGGCATCCCACGATGTGGTGTGAAGCGGCTCATCAGTACGAGATCGCCCTTGTAGCATTCCATTGGCACTGGGTCAACCGCTGGCAGGTCTTCGGGATAGATGGTGGTCCCACCTTCGGGTCGATGCCGTAGATACCCTTTTTTGACTACGCCGGGCAAAACCTCCAGACACCCCATTTCGGCGGTCGCATCTCCCAACGGCAGCCAGCAGGTAATGATGTCTGAGCCTTCCGCGTCCGGCATGATAACCCCGGCGTCTTGGTGTAGGGGTCCAACATGCGAAGCGGGGTTGCTGTCCTCATAGTAACGGATCGGGGGAGTGGGTCGCAGGTGTTGAATCGGGTTGCAGATGATTTCTGGTCCAACGAGCGATTCGATGACATCGAGTAGGTTTTTGTTGTGCAGAAATTCAAAGACCGCTTTGCCCCGGTAGTTCATGATGTCAAGCCCATTACCAATCTCTTTGCATTGTGCGAATAGGCGTCCGTAGCGAGTTTCAAACGGCTCATCTTCACACAGGTCTTGGATTTTTCCCTCTACCTTTAGTTCGATTGCCCGGCGATCGATGAATTCGCATATTTCGTCGATTACCGGCTGCAAGTCCTCATCGGTGAGGACATTCTTGGCGATGAGGACACCGCATGTGTGAAATTCCTCAATCTGTCCAGTTGTCAACTTCATCGTGTTCCTCCGGATTCAGGTGATAATGATAGGATTTACGCATTTCAGCGGGGGACAAGTGCCCTGGCTACAGACTTACACATTTCAGCACAGCTGGCGCGGGGCAAGATGCGCCGCCTACAGTTCGCTGCGTAAGTCCTACGTGATTTTAAACACGATCTGCATTTCTTTTTAATGGACTCTGACCAACTTGCGGAAGCTGCGAACTTCTCTAGGTGGAGAAAGATGTCGGCCATAGGCGGCAAAGGAGACCTCTCCCACGTATATGTCTCCGTGCGAATCGATTGCTATGCCGTGAGGCGAGATAAATTGTCCGGGTCCCTCTCCACGCCACACATCGCCCAATCGGGCTAGACGGTGACCGTTGAGGTCGTGAATGGTGACGCATCCGCCAATGTTGGGATAGTCGGCGTTCACCTCAAGCTGGGTAGGCACTTGACCGATGTAGACCAAGTCGTCTTCGATGTGCAGTCCACAGGGGCGGTGCAGATTATTCCATTGGCCTAGATAGCGGCCGTCCTCATCGAATATCTGGACACGGTGACTCTCCCGGTCGGCGATATATACCACCCCATTGCTGTCGGTGCAGACGCTGTGCACTAAGTTGAACTGCCCCGGATCGGTTCCGTACTCGCCCCAAGAGAAAAGATGCTCCCCGTCGGGAGAATACTTATGCACTCTGGCATTACCGTATCCGTCCGAGATGTAGAGCTCATCGGTTTTGGGATCAAAGGCTACCTTGGTAGGACGGTTAAAAGGTTGTCCACTGTGAGCTGGCGCGGGTTCGCCGGGTGTGCCGATAGTCATCAAGACTTCGCCATCAAGGGTACATTTTCGGATTGAGTGATCGCCGTCATCCACGCAATACAGCATTCCATCGGGACCTACAGTAGCCCCGTGAGCACGGCTAAACAGATCCTCTCCCCATGAGGTGACAAAGCTGCCATCCTGCTCAAAGATTATCATGGGATGTTCGCCGCGATTGAATACATAGACGCGGTCTTGGGCATCCACCACGACATCGGCAACCTCCTTAAAACTCCAACCTTCGGGCAATTTTGCCCAATCCGCTAATTCCTCATAGATATAATCTTCACTACCAAGTTTCGTTGCCATACTTTTCCTCCCTTACATGTGTGTCGTTTCTAATCTTGCACAGATCTCAGAAATCCTCCAAACCGAACCGATACCCACGAATCTGTGCCATCGGTGCGTCGTCGTTGATGTAGTTGACGGCTAAGAATTTTCCCCGCTCGTACTCGACCCAAGCGGCATAACCGCTATCGGCACCGAGGTTATTGGCGTCGAGGTCTAGGGGAAGCAGCAAACCTTTTTGGGTTGCTTTATCCGGATTGAGCGCGCTCTCCAGTGGCTCCAGAAACGCAAAGGTGTGCACCGATGAACCGCCTGCAGCGACAATTACCTCATCATCTGTTGCTAACTCACTAGGTCCCGGTTGTCTACGAGCGATGAACGCTTCGTTAGCGGGTACTCTTGGGATAACAATGGTTCGTCGTGCCAACCGTTCCCCCCAAGTCTCCGCTGACATGTCAACGCGCCAACAAGAGTGCAACCCAAAACGCCCGGTGATTAACATAAACCCGTCTTGCGTGAGACCTGCGACCGGCATCCCGTGGGCGGCTGGGTTTAAGGTGTCGTAAGGACCGTCCCACCGGTAACCGCCATCCTTAGAAATCATTTTTTGTAATGGTTGTCCCAAATCCTCTCGCAGGTAGACGACCAATTCTCGATCGGGACAAGGCACGATGGTGGCTTCGCCGAGCCCGTAATCGGGATTGTCGAAGATAGTCAGTGGAGCATCCCATGTCTGTCCCTCATCGCGACTTGTTGTGATATTTTGGATACTCTGTCCAGTTTTCAGATTGGTGACGTTGCTCGGAAGCAGCCACCGGCCATCGTCCATCTCCGTAACTATGTCCGGGCAGATACCTTTGACCGCGGTTGGGATCGGATCCGACCAACTTTCCCCATCGTCATCGCTGAACCAGAGCACAATGTGACAGTTCGCTTCCCCTTCGCCCCATTCACCCGGCGGAAAAAGATAGGTATCGCAGAGCAACAGAATCCGCCCGTCTTTAAGTTGCTGTATTTTGGGGCAGTTCCACGTTGTCAAGACACCGGTCGATTTATCTTCATCGCGAATCACCTGCGGCTCTGACCACGTGTGTCCTGCATCGTCGCTGACTCGAACGATTAAGCGGCAAAAATCACTGGCGACGTGACCGTTGCTTTCGCGATAGGTCAGAATGATCCTGCCGGTTCGGGAGCGGCAAATGTAGGGGAAGCATTCATAAATGTCATCGTTCCGTGTAATGGTGAATTTTTCGATTGCCATATGTACCATCCTGCCCAACAAATTATGTGGGACTTGCTAATTTACGAGGGATCGCGCGATTTTATTCTAAGTATCTCCTGCAACCTCTCATCCCGTTCCGTGATGAGTGCGTCTGCCTTTCCCGGTGGATAGTCGTAGAATCCGGAACCGCTCTTTGCACCTAATTTCCCCGCTGCGACTAAATCCTGAAGCACTTTCGGAGAATCGGTTGCGTTGCTCATAGATTTGGCTACGTAGCTTCCAACTGTGTTGAAAATATCAAGTCCTCCAAGATCCGCAATCTCTAAGGGACCGAGCAATGCCCAGCGTAATCCCAATCCATGTTTCATCACTGCATCGATGTCGGCGGGTGATGCGATCCCTTCCTCGACAAGATGTAACGCTTCGCGCACAACGGCAAACTGGAGGCGGCTGGCGACAAATCCAGGGACATCTTTCTGTACCAGAATTGGCTGCTTTTTCATCAGCTTCAACAGATCAATTAGGACTGTACAGGTCGCATCGGAGGTTTCTGCTCCTTTGATAACTTCTACCGCCGGGACGATTTCGGGCGGATTGAAGAAGTGCACTCCTGCAAATCGCTCAGGGTGGGAAACGGCTGTAGCAATCTGCGAGATGCTTAATCCCGAAGTATTTGTTGTGAAGAGTGTGTTTGCGTCGCAGATTTTATCTAGTTTCCGAAAGATTTCCTGTTTTACCTCCAGATTTTCAGCAATCGATTCCGAGATGAGGTCGACCTGTGCAAGCCCTGTTAAATCATGGGTGGTGTGAATTTTTGCTCCTACAACATCTGTCTCTTTCTCGATTGGCGCAGGGGCTATGGCGACCTTTGATTGGAGGCGGTCCAAGGCGCGCTGCATCCCCGCCTTGCTTCTATTGTACAGAATAACAGTGTAGCCAAATTGTGAGAAGATTTCCGCGACACCTGCCCCCATTGTGCCCGCGCCGACGATACCAACCTTTTTAATACCTTCAATATTCATGCTTTATTCCCCCGCCAGCACTGTTTCGATTGCCTGCAATTCTGCATCTGTAAATTGCCAACCCTGTCCCCCGACATGCTCGGCGACCTGTTCAGGTGTTTTTGCACCGACGAGGACACAGGTGATCCCCGAAAGCCGCAACTGCCAGCCAATTGCTAACTGAATGAGCGTGAGATTCCGTTCTTGAGCGATGGCTTGCAGTTTTTCTGCTGTCGCCAAGTTGCGCCGAAATTCTTCCCCTTGGAATCGGGTCATCCCTGAACGTTCATCGTCTGCCGGAAATTGATGGTCTGGTGTGTATTTACCTGTCAGTAATCCCTTGGCTAATGGACTGTGTGGGAGGAGGCCGATGCCATGCGCCTCACAGTGAGGCACTGTTTCCGCCTCAATCTCACGGTCGAGTAGGTTATAGCGCGGCTGAAGTGAATGAAAAGGTGCGGTTTGGGCGGCGAGTTCCATCTGCTCAACATTGAAGTTGGAGACACCGATGTAGCGTGTCTTGCCCTCTTGACGTAACTTTTCCATCATCTCCATGCTTTCATCAACCGGGTACTGTGGATTCCAGCCATGAATCTGATAGAGGTCTACATGGTCTGTTTGTAAAGCACGGAGGCTATTCTCCATCGCACTCCGGATGCCGTCCGGCGAATAATCCCGACTGACCTTCGTGGCAAGAAAAACCCGCGCCCGTCGTCCGTCCTTTAACGCCTTACCGATGATTGTCTCCGATACACGGTATGATTGTGCGGTATCAATGAGTGTTATTCCGTGGTCAAGCACTGCGTGCACTGTGGCGATTGCTGCTCCTTCATCAACTGCACCCATCGCTCCGCCGATGGGCCAAGCCCCGAAACCGATTACAGATACATGATCTCCATCTTTTCCCAATTGTCGTTTTTCCATCTGTTCGCCTCCTGCAAGAGTCTAATCAAGGATCCGATAATGTATTTTTGGGTTAAATCTAAGCCCCAAGCATTTTAGCACACCGTCGGTTTTTATGCGAAAGAAAATCCGTGCGGCTTTCCCTCTGAATCAGGATCTACGGGATTGATTTCAATCGTTCCCATATCCATCTTATCATATCTGAGACGAAAAGTATATTATTCCATATCGCGATACACTTGAAGTCCGGTGGATTTCTTTTGTATTCAAATCTGCGTTGGGGTATAATATTGAATAATTTTGAGTAGACGTTTCTTATTTCATTTTATGTTTTAGACATTACGAGTTTCGTTGGAGAGACGATGAAAGTTAAAGTTAAATATTTTGCAGTTTTGCATGAAGAGTTGGACAGAGACGAAGAAGATATGGACCTGCCAGAGGGAGCAACCGTGAGGGTTATTCTGGACCGCCTTGAGGCAGAATGGCCCGAAATCGCAGAATACTACGATGTGATGCAAACGTCTGTTAATTGGGAGTATGCCACGCCAGATAGCGAACTTTCTGATGGCGATGAGGTCGCCTTCATTCCACCGGTGACTGGAGGTTAAGATGTTTAAGATTACCAGTGAAGATATCGAATTAGGAGATGTGATTCGTGCGGTCGAAGCGGAGGATGCGGGGGCGATTGTCCACTTCTTAGGTGTTGTGCGCAACAACACGGAAGGCCGGGAGGTCTCCTATCTCGAATATGAAGCCTATCCACCGATGGCAGAAAAGAAGATGGCGGAAATTGCACAAGAAATTCACGAAAAGTGGGGACTAGACCGTGTTGCCATGATTCATCGCGTGGGACGATTAGAGATTGGTGAAGTCAGTGTTGCGGTGGCTGTCGCCTCTCCGCATCGTAAAGAGGCATTTGAGGCATGCCATTATGCGATGAATCGGCTCAAGCAAATTGTGCCGATCTGGAAACGCGAAGTCTGGGCAGATGGCGAGGAGGAATGGGTCAAGCCCGATCCCGTTTTCTTTCAGTCGAAAGCCTGAGGCTCATACTTGAGAATCAAGGTGCAGAAAGGGGGCAAGACAATGGACATGAAATTAAGGATTTTCATCGCTGTTGGTGGGCTGATAGTGAGTATCTTTATCGCAGGGTGCGGCGGTGATGACACAGAGGCTTCCCCCGCCCCAACTGTAGAGAAGGGACCTGAACTTACCTTCGGGCTGGATGGCGATACATACCGAGATAAAAGGTTGTTCAAAATCTCTAACCTGCCTGTTGATGATTGGACTGTTAAAAAAGTGACTAGCGCAGTCACAAAAGGGGGACCGGATGAGAATCTTGAAAGCTGGGCTCCCTTACCTTTCTCGCTGTATCGTGTTATATCAGATGAAGGGGAAACCGCTTTGCATCAGGTCTTTAACGATTCAATTCCCCTTCTATTCATGCAACCGAGTTCAGAGGCGGATTTCGTTGATACCCTGCCGAAGGCATTTGAAAACCGTATCCCTTTTATCTATGTTTTCATTGAAGTGCAGAGCGTAACTGACTTCGATTCCTCCAAGGAGATTGCAGTTGCCCTCTTGAAACAATTCATGTCCATTTGGGATGCGAATTATGAGGGACATGAGTTGATCAATGAAGGACAAATCTTCTCTCAGGATCGACAGCGCGGTTATTTCTGGGAAATCGCACCTAACGGCAAAATCCCAGAATTCATGGAAAAGCACATCTTCGACCATGTTGAGAACAAAGCCAAACAGTCCTTTTTTATAGGGCGGTTAGAAGGTAACCGCTTTGTCTTTCGGCTTTTGTTCTGGGCACCAACCGACCAATACGATACATATGTGCCTGTCTATGATAAAATTGTATCTTCTGTTGATTTTCGACTTTAGTTGAACCGCCCTATAATTCTGCCACGACCTCCATTCCCACCCGGTGCTCCGGTTTGGTCTGTTTTGTTGAAAGCAGTCGATAATTGAATCGTAGCAACAGATCTGTCACCTTCCGAATTTTATAATCCGCAGTGGTACGGACTTCATGGCTCACCCCTTCATAGAAGTTATATCGCGTAAAGGGGATGCCGCCTTCGCTGTTTCCGTGGCTGAGCCTATAGGTAAAGTCAAACCGTCCTTTGCTGATAAAGGAATAGGTCAGTCGAGTTTCCAACGAGAAAGTTCGGGTTCGGGCTTCCGGCGTATCATCAAGATGTTCACGATCGGCAGTAGCTTCGTGGATGCCAGCAACGCCAAGCTGTAAAATACGGCTGAGTTCATAGTTGACTTCAAGCGCATTTGTGCGTTCAAACTGCGTCAGATCGGAAATTGCTTCTGACGCGTTCCCCTCTGGACCGAGTTCAGTAAACTGCTCCTCTTCCTGACGCTGTTCCCATCTTGCCTTGAGTGAGAGTTTCGATGTTGGATTCAGCGTGAAATCCACCTCCCAATCGCGGCTATGTCGTCGTCGCTCCCTGTTATTAATCCGTTTGTTGAGGAGACGATTGGTATCATATCCGAGGTCCAGACTCAATAGCGGTGAAGGAGAAAAGTCGAGTCGATATCGCTGGTTGATTCGCCCAAAAATTGTGCGTTCGTTTCGCAGATTACGCAACAGATAGAGGCTTGATGGATCCGGATCTTCCTGTTCTTCGGTTATATTGATAACAGCCTGACCGCGAATAGCGTTTGCCAACCATACTAGGTTACTCTGAGTTTCGGGTTGTTTGGACCTAGTGGTTATGTCACCCCTCCGACGCGACGTGAAGCGGCGGGGCTGAAAACGTAGGCTCAGCTTTGTATCAATTGCAGAAACGGGTTTGTCCTCGACATTCTGGATGAACTTGATATAGTCTCCCTCCTCGAAATCTTCGCGGTAATGCAGATCGTCAATTTTGACATAATGCCCCTCACCCGGCTTGATTTCTCGCCCTGTGAATGGATTGATATTTGTGAAAATTTCGCGTCGTTCTGTTGCCAACTTCTTGTCGAGTTCATAGGTGAGTTGTCCGTCCAACGCTCGGTTGAATGGCGTGAGGCGCATTTCGATATCCGCTAACTGCGTCCTTGAGTCGGAGCTTGCTCCTCGCTCCGCTTTGAACACCCGCCGGGAGATATTTGTCGAGATATTTGCCCACTTACGCGGTTGAGAAAAGAGCCCCACCGTCCAGGTCCTCGCGCTCGTCGCCTGCTGCCAATCCGAGAAACCTAATGCCTTTCCATCAACGGTGAGCAGGGGTTCTTTGTTGAAAGCCCTTTCGATTGCGTATTTTGTGTTAACTGACACCCATCGAAAATCGACAAGATCGAGTCGCGCTGTTGAAATATTCCGTTTTCGGTTGAGGTTCACATTATCATCGAAATCGAGATCGATCGCTTCCAGCTGCTCGATGGAGGCGTTTAGATTGAGCAGGCGAATGCGCTGGGAGAGTTGTCCGTGGCTCCGTGCTTTGCGGAATTGGTCCTGCCCTCTGACTTTCGAGGTGCTTCTTCGATAGTCGCCTCTGAAGCGGGGGAGGTATGGACGTTTCATCAGTCCTTCCCGTGGATTGAAATCAAATCCGCCGTTCAGGTTGTTACGCAGGGTAACATCGTCGAGTAGGGTAACTGTATCGGAACCGTTGAAATTTTGCTGATTTGCTAATTTCTTGAAACGCTCCTCTGTGCGTCCTAAGCCGTAATCGAGTTTGAGCCAATTTACCGGCTTTACTTGTAGGTCGAGATCCACGGACTTCTCATCGGGTGGTTGGACTGGACCTAAATCACCCAATAGGTACAGGTCGTCGAACTGTTCATTGGTGTACTGCTCTTCGTATCGGAACCGTGTGCGGTTGGTACTTGATGCGCCGACAGGTACGAAGTCCGCATCAAGAGATCGCAGCTCCAGATTCAACAGCAGTTTCTCGGTTGATGAATTGGCGAGGAGTTTCCAAGCCCGACTCAGTGTTTTACGATCTTGGTTGGAGAAAGTGTTTCGATCCAATGCACCGAAGGCGATCTGTCCTTCCAGTGTCGGGGCGTGTTGGAGAAAACTTTGACTTTCGGTGAGATCGAGGCGTCCGTTAATATCCCACACGGTGCGTCGTTGTGGAGCGATGAGAAGATTTCCATCCCCGTCCGCGTCCAACTCGTTTCTCTGGAGCTCCTCAAACTCCTGTTCATCTATAATGATAAACGCATTTTCCGGATCATTTAGATCTGATTCAACAGCATATCCGAATCCAACCGTAACACGCCCGCCGGGCAGATTCAGCGAGCCGCTGACGCCTTGCAGGTTTCGCTGATACGCCAAGTCTTCGGGGATATATTCAAAATCGATACGGATAATGTCGTTGCTTGTGATTAAGTGTTTGCTTGTGAATTCAATAATTGGATCGCCGTAGTCGCGGATTACGTAGTCATTGTTTTCTCCACGCCGCATGCGTTGACCGTTCAACCAAACAATTTCAGTTCCCGCTTTCACGATGACAAACTCACCCTCGACGTCAATGCGATATTCGCTACGCCCCTCTTCACCCCTAATTGTCTTACTAGCAGACTGTCCCTTGGGGATGGCACTCGGTATAAGATTGAATTTTCCCCACTTGAAATCTCCTGAGACCTGCACCCCCTCTAGCGCACGGTTAAAGAATATATCCGTATCGCCGAGCGATCCCTCAAAATCGCCCAACAGCCCTGTGACGTTTGGGCTTGTGATGCGGATGAGTTTCTGATCAATATCCTGAATATCTTCGGTTGTGCCTTCGGGTTGGATGGGCAGATCTTGATCTGAAAGGAGCGCTGTGACGCTGATGTTCTCTGAGACTTTGCCATCAACGCTAATTCGCAAGGCGTGTTCCGGGGACAGCGATCTCTTGCTGCCCGCCGAGACGCCGAATGTCTGAGTTCCTGTTACCTGCACCGGAGGCAGCACTGACTCTGGCGGACGTTGTCGGGTCAAATCTGTACGGGGTTCAAGTTTGAGTTCACTGGGCGGTTGTTCCAACGGCTGCTCTTGTCGAAAGAGGTCTCGTTTATACCCCTTTTTAATTTCAAAGGGCAAGGCTTTATAGGTAATTTGAACGGTGGTTTCGGGTGGGTAGTCTTTCAGTAACCTGACCGTTCCCGCACCGTAATCGATGAGGTAATCCAAGTTCTTGGTGAGTTTCGCACCGTTAATTGTTATATGCTCGCTATCGCGGATGGGGGGCCAATGCTTGAGAATAAAAGGGTCGGGCAGGTCTTTGAATCGAAAAGATTCGGTTTTCTGCAAAAGGGAAAGGGGCGGTAATTGGAGCGGATCGCGCTCGGATTCTGCGGCGTAGGACACGGAAATGAGAATGCCAATGAGTAAGAAATGCGCCGTTGCCAGAAGTTTCCCCATGAAGAGATACCGGGAGCCAGAAGAGGTGTGATAGAAAAGAAGTAGTCAGAGCCTTTAGATTAAGAGTTACATTGATATTTTTCGAGTCTAACTTGCCTGGTTATCTTTTTGTTTACGTGATACTTTTCTTTCTTCAAGTTTTCAATCTTTGCTGCGTTGCGGAAAATGTCTGATAGGCGGACAAACTATGGTAGATTATAGAATTACTTATACACTGCCGATGCACATGTACAGATTAGAAAATCTGTACCCACACCCTTATCAGGGGGGAAGAGGGGGACTTTGGGAAATGTCCACTTATTTCTCTAATTCACCATAATCTACCTCTACATTGCAGAAATGATAGATACACGGTACAAGATATGATATAATAACGCGCTGCAAACTTCAGCAACAATTTTGAACGGAAATCGCATTTTTGAAAAGACCACATCACTCGACGAGGAGGATTTACGATTGCCAGTTGCCTTGGAACCCGATGAAATTGGAGCAAAGATTATTGATGGAAAACAGCTCGCCAGATCTGTTCGGCGCGAAATTCGACGCCAAGTGAAGAAGCTCAAATTTACCCCCGGACTTGCGGTGGTACAAGTTGGAGACGATCCCGCTTCGACCGTCTATGTCAGCAACAAGGAGAAAGACTGTCAGTATGTTGGCTTTCATTCGGAGGTGCATCGAATGCCGGCGGAGACACCGCAGGCAGCGGTCATAGAGCAAATTCACGCGCTGAACAATCGTGAGGATATACACGGAATTATCGCTCAAATGCCTGTTCCTGATTCAATTGATGGGGATGCCATTATCAACGCAATTATTCCTGAAAAGGACGCCGACGGTCTGACTCTTATGAACTTAGGTAATCTTCTCATCAACCGTGAACAGACTGTTCCGTGTACACCGGCAGGGATTATCCGCCTCATTGAATCAACCGGTGTGGGGATTGAAGGGAGTCGTGCCGTTTGTGTGGGGCGCAGCAGTCTGGTTGGCAAGCCTGTTGGGTTGATGCTTCTCAACCGCAATGCGACAGTTACCTACTGTCACACGAGGACTCGCGACCTCTCATCGGAGACCCAGCAAGCGGACATTTTGATTGCGGCAGTCGGCAGACCTAAGTTGACTACAGCAGACATGGTAAAACCGGGGGCGGTTGTGATTGACGTGGGAATTACTATTACTGAAGGTGGCTTTGTGGGTGATGTTGATTATGAGGGTGTCAAGGAGGTCGCCGGTTTTATCACACCTGTCCCCGGTGGCGTCGGTCCGATGACACGCGCAATGTTACTAGAAAACACATTAGAATTAGCTCTAGCTCAGAAAGAGAAATAGGTTTATCAATTCACATAGGGGAATTCAATTCTCGAAATTACAGATCACACATTTGGGACTTACGCAGTAAAAGAGAATCCCAATTCCCGACAAAATGTTGCGGGGCAAGTCCGAGAGGATCCCGTGACCGGGGACGCCCCGCCTACGGTTAGATTAGTAGGAGGGAGTTCCGATTCCCGACTGAGGTGCGTAAGTTCTAACATTATACAAAAAGTGGAGGTTTATTATGGCATTTCCCGGATTTGATCTTAACGGTAAGGTGATGTTGGTTACAGGTGCGGGTAAAGGCATTGGTCGAGGTCTCGCACTCGCCGCGGCACAGATGGGTGCTGATGTAATTCTGAATAGCCGGACGCTCTCGGATCTCGAAGAGGTTGCGGAAGAGATACGGGCAGCGGGCGGTAAGGCTGAACCGGTTGTTTTCGATGCGAGCAAAATGGATGAAATTGAGCGCGGTGCACAAGAGGCGATCGATGTCTGGGGACGGGTTGATGTCCTTGTCAATAACGCTGGTACGAACCGCCCGAAGCCTGCGCTTGAGGTGACAGAAGACGATTGGGACACTGTTTACGATTTGAATCTCAAGGGGTTATTTTTTCTCACGCAGGCGCTTGTGAAACCGATGATCGAACGAGAAAGCGGGAAGATTATTAACATCACTTCGACGATGGCGCTGGTGGGCGGTCCGTTACGGACAATTTACTCCGGCAGCAAAGGTGGAGTTGTGGCCTTGACAAAAGGACTCGCGGTCGAGTGGGCACCGCACAACGTAACGGTGAATACTGTTGCCCCGGCATTTACACGGACACCACTAGCGAATGAACTCCTAAAGCGCAAGGAGTTTTACGAAGATGTCGTGCGTCGCATTCCGATGGGACGAGTTGGTGAGGTCGAAGAAGTTGTCGGTGCAGTGCTGTATCTCGCTTCGGACGCTGCCAACTGGGTGACGGGACAAACTATCGCTGTCGATGGCGGTTGGGTTGCTTGGTAGATGACTCAGTGATGTAGCACGAATCGGCACATAGACGGCGGCTATTTCTTGTATTTTCTCATGGCTTCCGACCAACCAATCACGAATTTGGAAGACGTTCTCCAAAAGGAGCAAAAACAGGGAGTGAAGGATGACGACAAGCGTTTCCACAAATGGAGTTTCCATGCCTGAAATGGTTACCATCAAGGCAACCGATATTTCTGCCCCGCCCGGATGGGCACTAATGGAGCGTAACCTGATCGACCTCATGGAGGAAGCGGCGCCCATAATGGTCAAGAAATACACGGAACCGGGGGGTGCGCTTTACTTCGCCGAGGACTTTGACGATTTGTATGAGCAGTTCTACAACTGGTGCCTGTTCTACGCCATCGGTGCCGATGAGAGCGTACTCAACCTTGCGCTACAGGGCTGGAATGCGACGACCCGAATCAGCGATGATAGCTTCAATCATCGCCTTCGACATAACGATTTCACAAAAGTGTTCAGGCCGTCGATGCACAACGAGTTCTGGAATCTGGCGCAATCTACGGAGTGGCATCATCTCGGCGAAGGCAACATGGCGTTCTACGATTTTGGTGTTGCTTGTCCTACGGTTTCGGAGAACGTCCGCCGGGCACGGAGATTTGCTGCGATGTTTACCGGTGAGGATCCGGAAGCCCCTAATTATGACCCGGAATACAAAATCCTCCGATCTCCGTTTCACTCCAGTCAGGGACCGAGATTACATGCAGATGCGAATTTAGCGAACACCATGCTACTCGCCGGAAGATTTCTAGGCGGGGAGGTCAACTATTACGGTGTGCGTGCGAGCCTTTATCCAATCGTCGAAGACCTTGAACTGAATTGGTATGAAGACCCAAAACGCAGGGAAGAGATTGTCGAACTGTTTGAGAAGATGGTGTTACAGTCCGACACTCCTAATAGTTTAGGTGCTACCGCACTCGTCACCAATGCTTACCTGTATACGGGTGATGAGAAGTACAAGCGGTGGGTATTGGAATATACGGAAGCTTGGCTGGATCGGATGCGGCGCAATAACGGGATTATGCCCGACAACGTGGGACCTACCGGAAAGATTGGTGAGCACCGCAACGGTGTGTGGTGGGGTGGACAGTATGGCTGGAATCACTATCAAGGGTATAATATCATGTTTCACTCGCTCACCATCGCTGCGGAATGTGCCCTGCTACTCACCGGTGACTTCGGTTATCTTGAACTTCTCCGCTCGCAAATTCGGTTGCTGTTGGAAAATTCAATAACACGGGAAGACGGGCAGCTTATTATGCCGACGCGATACGGTCCTGATGGTTGGTGTTATGACCCACCAGTCGGTCCTTCAAACGATGGTATTCTACCCAAGAGAGGTGTCTACACGGGTCCGATTCCGTGGCGGATGCAGGAGCTTGCCCACCTGTATCATGCGTCGATGTCCACCGAAGATTATGAGCTAATCACGCGGATACGGGATGGCGAGGTCGAGCGCGATTGGAATGAAATTGGAGATAGGGGTGGCGAGAAAAACGGCGGTGAGACAGAATTTGCTCGCTTTCAATACTACGATGGGTTGAATCCCGATTGGCCCGAGAAGATACTGAGCGCGGAGTACCGATGGGCGGTAGAGGCTTTCGATAAAATTCGTCTTGACGATCGTACTGTCGAGGAAATTGTTACAACAAACTTCTTTCCGCCGAATCCCGTTTTCACGAAAGGGCTGACACAGGTCACGCTGGGTGCGCCCTCCGAGCGACTGTGCGCTATTATGATCGCGACAACGCTCGCCCCGGCTTGCCGCAAGATGTTGCTGCCCTCGTCGATAAATTGGGGTCAGATGCTGTCGGAATCCAGTTGGTGAATCTCAGCAACACTGAAACCCGAAACGCCATCGTGCAGGCAGGCGCTTTCGGGGAACATCAGTTTGCCGGGCTCAAATATCGAGAGATGAATCAAGAGGAGTTGCGCCAAAATCCCTATGGATGGCTCCGGTCGGAACGAGAATACGCGGAAAAAGAAATCCCAGTCGATGGGAAGTATTTTGCAGTAGAACTCCCGCCTTCGACATCTGTGAGGCTAGAGGTCGGCATACGGCGCTTTGTGAATGATCCAAGCTACGCCTTCCCGTGGCATGGTGAGACGATTCCGGTGCCATTTCAGTAGGATTGTGGCATTTGACATACGCTAGTGCAAAATACCACGAATCCTTTTTGATGTCCAATGCCAAAAAGAGATTATTCAGGTAACGGTTCCAGTGATGCACCGACAGGGCGCGGTCCCGTTGGACGCCAAGGAATCGAATCGTAGGAGCGGTATGCGATATCAAGATGTGGCGTTTCGAGTCGGATATAGCCTTGATGGCGTGAGTCCAAAGCGGCCTCTAGCACACCCGATGTAAGCAATGTCCGTTCGACTGGATAGGTAGGGAGCCCGGTGACGAACATCTCTTCGATGTTCAAGCTGAGGTAACTGAAGTGTGGGTGTGGATCCCCGTGTAGATAGAATTCTGATCCGTAGATCTCACCACCGACCCGTCCCGCGTAAGCTAAATCTGTTACATAGCCGTTCAGCATTAGGGCAGCGCCGCGAAATCCGTCCCGATATTCTAGCAGGAAAAGCGCGGGATTTTCGCAGTGATCCTCCATAGCTCCGGACGGTTTATTCTGAATTGGTGCACAAGCAGCTTCTGCGATTTCCCGCCACCATGCGCCCGCTTTACCCGCTTCCCATACCGCATCACCTTCCAAGCAGGTCACGGCTGCGACACCGGTTTCGCCCCCAACGCGCCGCTCGACCATACACTGAAGCGTTTCGAGCGTATGAAAGCCGTAGATATCGAGTCCGGAATAGCCGATTGAGACAGCCTCCGTGATTGGGGTTTCCAACGGATGCTCCAACCACGGGTTGCGATAACCGAAAGGCAGCGATGAACCTGCCATGAACGGTGCACCGAGTTGCGCCGCACGGTCAAACATCCATTTGGCATCGCGCCAGTTATAGGAAAGGTGTTTATCATTAAAAACGGGGACACCTCTACCGCTTGTCGAGAAAACGCCGCAGATCTGTTCCATGAAGTATTTGCGCGGATAGAGTTGCTGGTCTTTTTCGTTCCAAGCGTAGTCGCCATGCTCCCCGATTAGGAGGACACCATCGACAGCGAGTTCGCTTCCACCGAGCGTCAACGCCTTGACGATACTCGGATAGATTGGCACGTTATGTGCTGCGGCGAACCCGCGACTCAGGTCATTTTCGGGGAACTGATCGACATACATCGACGCAATTTCGACACGCGGTTGAATCAACCCATCGTCCGTTGGAATTCCTTTCAGGAACTTGGTGACGATGACATCGGCGTGCGACCCCGGACGGTATTCGGTAATGATCGCTGCAATCTTTTTGCGCTCAGACATTTTGCTATCTCCTTTTAGGTTTCATAAACCACACCCAGCTTGATACTTTTCTCCGGTGCTTCATCAATGTCGCGATAGGCTTCTGCCGACTCATTAAGCGGGACAATTGGATAAACTAAACCTTCTACCGAAAGTCTCCCTTCCTGCAACAGTGCGAATGCTTCCGCATGCAGCCGCGGTGTGTCCCACAACGGATGGCCAGGGAGGGGCTGGCTCACATCACGGGTCGAAATCATCGTCAATCGATTTCGATGCCACTCCCCTTCAAGGCTTAATGCGCGAGCGTCTCCTGTGTAATACGCCGAGGACACGATGGTCCCCATGTAACCTGTGGCGCGCAACGCATCGTTTAGTGCGCCATAAATGCCACTTGTTTCTAGAGAGACATCGACGCCGACTTTGTCTGTTAGGTCTTTGATGATTAGTCCAGCATCTTCGGCAATTGGATCGATAACCACATCTGCACCGTGCCGTTTGGCAAGTTCGCGACGGATGGGGATTGGGTCGGTTGCAGCAATCCACCGTGCGCCTTGAAGCCGTGCAATCTGCATCGCCATCTGCCCGATCGCTCCAAGCCCAAACACCGCTACACGGTCACCGAGACCGATTTTGGCATCCCGCACCGGGCTGAGTGCCACACCCGCCGGATCCGAATACACGATGGCTTCGGCGGACATCCTATCCGGGGCTTCCTCTAAACGATCTTCGTTAGCGGTGTGTGTCTCGCGGATAGGCAGGTGTCCGAAAACACGATCCCCTATTTGAAAACGTGTAACATCTTCACCGACTTCGATCACTTCGCCGATCGTCATGTTACCTAACCGTGACGGGAATTTCGGGGCACCCCCTTCTCCGACATGCATCCGTCGTTCCCACTCAAAGGGGGAGGTATGGTCTTTCGTTTCGGCACGATAGCCGCGAAGTTCGGATCCGTGCTTGGGAGCGGAAAAGATACTTCGTATTCGCACTTCTCCGGGGTTAAGCGATGGCTCCTCATATTCACGAAGTACAGGTGTGCGTGGTGCAACAGCAATGAGTTCTCTGGGCATTTTTGAATCCTTTTGAATTGTGTCAAAGCACGTCACCGCCCTCTCTATACTAGTTTTCTATATGGGCATAACAACGTGCTCTGTCCAAAAATAGAAATGGCTTGGAGTGAGCAAATATAAATCCCAATTTATTGGCACGAATCCCATTCTTGCTATTAGAGCAAAGGTCTGATTTGGGGTGCCATAAGTAAACGATTTTCATTATAGTTATTCCATAGGTGGTTGTCAACGGAATTGGCTCTACTCGACCATAAATCTACCGGGAAATTAGAATGCCACTTTAGAATTGACCCTATATTTGGGACGTGATAAGATATAATTTGAAGTTACTGATAAAGGTAATTGTCAGCAACTGAAGTCTAAGTACAGAATGCCAAAATGTGGTCCGGTTTGAATTGCCCTAATTCCAGTTCTTAACGAAAGGGTTTATGTCTACAGCAACAATTCCTCGTTCGGTGCAGCAGCGAGTAACGGCAACGTTGTTTATCTCGCAGAGTTTATTCAGCGCGTCAATGATTTTGTCGTTTACACTCTTGCCGATTATTTCTGCACAACTGGGTGGAACAGATCGTGCCGCAGGACTACCGCCTACAATGATGATGTTGGGTCGTGCCGTTGCTGCCTACCCTGTGGGGTGGCTGATGGATCACATAGGGCGGCGGCCGGGGCTGGCACTGGGGTATTTATTTACTGCAGCCGGATCAGTGCTCTGCGTGCTATCAATAAGCATGTGGGAGTCATTACCATGGCTCTGCGCTGGTGTGTTGGTGATGGGCATGGGACGCGGGGTGAGTGAACAAGCGCGTTTTATTGCAGCTGAGGTCTATCACCCGGTCAAACGAGCGGGGGTGATTGGTCTTATTGTTTTCGCGGGGACTATAGGTGCTGTAGGTGGTCCGCTGCTGGTATCTCCTTCGACTTGGATAGCGACAGCCTTCGGCTTGCATGCCCACGCTGGTCCTTATCTGGTATCAGTAGCCCTTGCTGCCCTAGCTCTGATGCTGACCCTTCTCTTGCTATATCCAGATCCCATGAAGATTGGAAGGACGTTGTCGGGAGCTCTGAGTGCGGTAGACGAGAAGAACACCGGACGAAAGCTGTGGCAAATTTTTATTGACCGGGCAGTGAGACTTGGTGTCGCAGCCATGATAATCGGCCAGTTCGTTATGACGCTGATTATGATCATCACGCCCACGGGGCACAGGCGATTTCGTGGGTGATAATGGCGCATACGTTGGGGATGTACGGACTTTCGAGCCTAACGAGCCGTCTGGCAGACCGTTTCGGTCCGGTAAAAATAGTAGTCGTCGGTGCATTGATACTGGGCGCCTCGGCTGTGCTGACGCCAATTTCCAATCAAGTTTCCATGCTTGCTTTTAGTCTTTTCTTACTGGGGCTGGGTTGGAATTTCTGTTTTATCGCGGGGTCTGCGCTGTTTTTCAGTGGTCTATTGCCTGTCGAACGCGGTCGTGCACAGGGTGCTAGCGAGATGATGGTGGCTTTGGCGGCGGGAATAGGCAGTTTGGGAACAGGCGCGATGTTTGCCGAGGCAGGAATTGTAGCGGTGAGCGCAATGGGGCTTGCCTTTTCGCTGGTATTAATCCTAACGTCGGTTTGGCGGTTTTTCACGACGAAATGAGATAATGGCTGTGGATATCTGAAACGATTTTGTCTCGTAGATCGCGATGCGAGACCGATAAACTTTACTGCGGGGTTTTGACCCCAAGATTTGATAAAAAATGTAGATTCGTGTCAAAAGAAAGCACGAGACGCTAAGAGCGTGAAACGTGAAAACCATTAGTTTATTGATGCAGCAGTAAGGAACAACGATTGTTGTTCCCTACGGTTTCTTAACATGAGTCAAAATATAATGGAGGAAATGATGATTGGTGTATTAACTCACCATTGGGCGAATGAGGAACAGTTTGACGAGGCTCGCGAACTCTTGGACCGCAACGGTCTAGCACAGAGTAAAGCCCCCGGATTCATTAGTCGGATAACGCTTGTCTCCATCACTGACCCAACAAAAATAACCTCGTTGGTGATTTGGGAGAGTAACGAAATCTATGACGCTTGGCGCGCTTCCCCAGAGCGGGCAGCCATCATGGGTGGCGCGTCGGTGTTGTGGTCGCAGCCTACGGAGTCAGAACGGTTTGAAGTTGTAGGTCAGTTAGAAAAGTAACCGTTAAATGAGGAAACGGTAGGTAGATTT
>JAGWBT010000095.1:25347-25656 GCA_021295755.1 Candidatus Poribacteria bacterium | reverse complement strand
GAACAACGTCGGAAGCAACGAGCTGTCTTGCTGATTTCGACGGAACTTGACGAGGTCTTGGCACTGAGTGATCGAATCTTTGTCATGTATAGGGGTGGATTGACTGAGGCAACGGAATTTCGGGATGACCTATCCAGAATCGGTTTGTTGATGACAGGGAATTGGCAAAGTGAATTGCAATAAGCAAGTTTATGGTGAAGAATAGAAATAAGTAGACGTTCACTAGTAGTCCTCTTAGCGAAGTCTCAAAAGTCCCCCTGATAAGGGGGATTTAGGGGGTTGGCTGTTGTGCATCGAAGGGTATAAGTA